>JASHRY010000365.1 GCA_030037105.1 Xanthobacteraceae bacterium | reverse complement strand
TCGTTCCCAAGCGGCCCTGTCTGGTCAAGGTCGACGCCAGCGAACTCGAACTTGCGCTGCTCAATCTCGCCGTCAACGCCCGCGACGCCATGCCCTCCGGCGGCACGCTGACCATCACGGTGAAGCCCATCGCGTTGCGCGGCAAAGCGAGCGAGGAGGGCTTGAGCGGCAAATTCGCCGCCATCAGGGTCGCGGACACCGGGGAGGGAATTCCGCCCGACGTCCTGCCGCGGGTGTTCGAGCCGTTCTTCACCACCAAGGAGGTCGGCAAGGGCACCGGTCTCGGGCTCTCGCAAGTCTACGGCTTCGCCCGGCAATCGGGCGGCGCAGCCACCATCACCAGCACCGTGCGACGGGGCACTGCGATCACGCTGTTCCTGCCGCAGAGCTTTGAAACGCCGGCGCAATTACCCGAACCGTCGGTCGCCGCCGGCGTGGCGCCGCCCGCGGGCACGGTGCTGTTGGTCGAGGATAATGCCGACGTGATCGAAGTCGCCCGCGCCTATTTCGGCGAGCTCGGCTATGAGGTGCGGGAGGCGACCAGCGCCCAAGCCGGGCTCGACCTCATCGAACACGACGGCAATATCGATCTCGTGTTCTCCGACATATTGATGCCGGGCGGCATGAACGGTCTCGATCTGGCGAAGGAAGTGCGCCGGCGTTTCCCGGGCGTCGCGGTCCTGCTGACGACCGGCTACAGTTCGGGCGCGCAGGAGGCCGTGCGCCAAGGCTTCGAGGTGCTGCAGAAGCCCTACGACCTCGCCGCGCTCAACCGCGCGTTGCACACTGCGCGTAACGCCGCCGGTCAGTCGCGGGAACGGGGCGCCGCGCCGCGGCCGCAACGGGCGGCGGGCTGACGGCGGCTCGAATGCGCGCGGCGCAGGGATGAAGGGGGACGGAAAAGTGCGCTGCGCGCCGCCAATCTAGCGAGATGGCTTATCTTCGAATCGTCATCCCGCCATCATCATTACGTTGAGGCATTGCGGATGGTAATCTGCTAAATTCGCGACTTCTTCAGCAGCCTGCTAAAGAGCTGGATGTCTCTGGTGCCAGTCCGTCGACTTTTCAAAGGTATCTGCCACTCTTAGGACTGTCGCTTCATCGAACGGCTTGGCCACAATTTGCAGGCCGATCGGCATCTGGTCCTCCGAAAAGCCGCAAAGAACCGAGGCCGCCGGGAGCCCTGACAAATTGAATGGGCAGAGAAACCGGGCGAACGCGGCAAAAATCGGTTCCTGCCGATCCTTCCATTCATAGACCTGCTGTCCCACCCGTGCTGCGGTGACCGGTAGCGTTGGCGTCACTAACACGTCGATTTTGGCAAGCGCTGCCGCGAGGGAAGCTTTGATCGCCGAGCGGTTGCGCTGAGCCGCAATATACGTGGTGGCGAGATAGAGCTGCCCGGTCTCCAGGAGTTCACGAACATCGGCGCCGTATTCGTGGCTGTGGTCCCGGAAAGTTTTCTGGTGATAGGTTGCTGCTTCCGGCATGACGATAGAGAAGAAGGACGGCAAGACGTCGCCGTCGAAGTGCTCGAGCTTGACTTCAACGATCTTGCCACCGAGTTTCCTCAGCGTCGCGATCGCCTCGGTGACGGCAGTTTTGACTGCAGGTTGGACGTCATCGAAGAAATAGTTTTGCGGCACCCCGATCTTCAGACCTTTGATCTCACCGGTCAGCGCCTTCGCATAGTTCGGAACTGGAACGTCACGCGTCGTTGGATCGCTGGGATCGTATCCCGCGATCGCCCGAAGCATCAGCGCGACGTCTTCTGACGTTCGCGCCAATGGGCCGGCGTGATCCAGGGACCAACTCAGCACCGCGATGCCGTGCTTGCTGACGCGACCATAAGTCGGCTTGATTCCGGCGATGCCGTTGACCGCGGCCGGCGCCCGGATCGAGCCGCCGGTATCGCTCCCTGTGGCGCCAAAGCAAAGGCCGGCCGCAAGTGCCGAGCTGGAGCCGCCGCTCGACCCCGAAGGGGTGCAGGACAGGTTCCACGGGTTACGCGTCGGCGGTGCATCGAACCCGAAGGCGAACTCGTGTGTCGTTACCTTGCCGAGAACGATAGCGCCTGCCTCACGCAGCTTGCGTACCACCGTGGAGTCAGATTTTGGTACATAGTTACGGCGAATCTTCGAGCCAGATGCGGTGGTGACGCCCGCCGTATCATAAAGGTCCTTAATCGCCATCGGGATACCGTGCAGAGGCCCAAGGTACTTGCCTTGGCGGATGTCCTTTTCCGCGCGTCGCGCCGCCGCGAGAGCTTCTTTGGGCAAAAGCGTGACATATGTCTTGAGGCGGCCGTCTACTTGTTCGATGCGGTCGAGATTTGCCTGAACGAGTTCAACTGGAGAAATTGCTTTTCGCCGCACGAGGCGCGCGGCCTCGGCGATCGATAGGTAGTGGAGTTGCGTCTCGGTTGCCATGGTTTTTGCTCGTCATTCGGCAGTGAAGCGGACGGCGGGAAGGACATCCTCGCCGAGTTTGTCGCTGAGGCGGAGTACGCCAGCTCTGAGTTCGTGGAGCCGCGTGACAATTCCTGGACGAAATTCCGGTGTCAGGGCGATGCCGGCGAGTTTGGCGGCATGGGTCACGTCCTCTTCACTTGGCATGATGTTCGTCATGACGATGATCTACCTCCACGATAGCCCCGGTTGCCGGCCGATAGCCCATTGCGGCTTACGGCAAGCTGCGGCCGTTAGATGCGGCCTGATGTGGGGTCGGTTGCAAAACCTCGCTGAACAGATGGCAAGACACCTCGTGCTCTGCGCTCACGCGTCGGAGCCGAGGTGATGTATTCTCACAGATGCCGATCATCATTTTCGGGCAGCGCGTGTGAAAATGACAGCCGCTCGGCAGACAGGCCGGACTCGGAATCTCGCCCTCTAGGATGATTTCCTGGTCTTCGGCTCGTTGCTCCGGATTCGGATCGGGCACCGCCGACATGAGAGCTTCCGTATAGGGATGCCGCGGCCGAGCAAACAGACTTTCCTTGTTCGCGCGTTCCACGATGCCGCCCAGGTACATTACTGCGGCTTCGTCGCAAACATATTCGACGGCGCTCAGATCGTGCGACACGATGAGGAGAGTCAATTGCCGCTTTTTCTGGATGTCGCGCAACAAGTTGAGTACCTGCGCCCGGGCCGACACATCCAGTGCGGAAACAGGCTCGTCGCAAAAGATGAATCGCGGTTCGACCGAAAGCGCAGCGGCCAGTGACACGCGTTGGCGTTGGCCGCCGCTGAGCTCATGGGGATAGGCATCGGCGATAGCCGCCTCCAATGCGACCTGGTCGAGTAATTGATCCACTTTGCGCTCGAGCCCGGATGGGCCTGCAAGCTTGTGCACGAGC
>JASHRY010000364.1 GCA_030037105.1 Xanthobacteraceae bacterium | reverse complement strand
AGTGAGCCGCGGCAACAAACAAGGCAGCGATAAAGCGAATGCCATCCAATGCCGCGATATGTTTTTTTGTTGGCGAGCTGAGAGCCTGCCCAGCCATAGCGCATAGCATCTGGCTTGGAACGGCGATTTTCACGTCAACCCCCTCGCTAACACGAAGCTGAAGGGAAGCGTCCTTCGCGTCAAGTGGAAAAATTCTTCAGAAAAACTCCTGATACCACCGAGTTGAGCGGGACTGTCATCGTGCGTGGATCATCCGACCTCAGCGACGTCCGCGTGGGTCACGACATTCTTGATGCAGGTTTGGCAACGACGCGCTCGGCGTGACAGCCGAAGTTGAGCTTTAACTGAGAAACGATCACATGGAAACGGTTCCGGCGGCCGGATTACCGCGAGGCGAGGCCGCCGTGAAGCTCGAGAAAACTCGATCGCTAGGCGTGGGCGACCTGAAACGCCTGCGCGGATGCGCCGCGATAGGCGGCAAGGACGCTCTCTATGTCGCCGTAATTGGCAACGCTGCCGTGGCTGAGCCAGAGTGCGTTATCGCATAACTGGCGGAGAAGATCGTCCGAATGGGCCGCTATGATCAGGATGCGCGAGCGCTCGACCATGTTGCGCAGGCGTTTGAACGCCTTCGCAAAAAAAGTCTTGTCGCCGACCCCGATGACTTCGTCGATGAGCAGGATCTCGGGGTTGCGCACGGTGGCGATGGCAAATGCCAGGCGCAGCATCATGCCGGTTGAATAGGTGCGGACTGGAACCTTGAGGTAGTCGCCGAGTTCCGTGAATTCGACGATGTCGTCGACGCTGTTCCTGATCTGGGCGCGCGTCATGCCCCAAATCGTGCCAGCTATCTGGATATTCTCAAGGCCGGTGGCGTCCATGCTCATGCCGAGAGTCGTCTCGAACATCGGCGAAACATGGCCGATGACGCCGACCGTGCCGCTCGTCGGCGGATAAATCTTGGAGATCAGGCGCAGAAACGTGCTCTTTCCCGCGCCATTGTCGCCGACGAGCGCTATGCGGTCGCCGTCGTGCGCCTCGAAATTGATGTTCTTGAGTGCGCGCACGGTCAGGTGGGAGCCGGATTGGCCGAACCGGCCGCCGATGGTGCGTCCGATCAGAGCCTTCTTCAGCGACGCCTGGCTGACATCGAAGATCGGGATGTCCAGGCTGACGTCATTGATGAATATGGCGGCCAACTGGTCCTCGCAACCTTGCTAGAGCCAAAAGACGATGCGTCGCGACTTGCTGGCGAACAAAGCCAAGGCAAGCACGGATCCTATGATCGCCATGCCGCCGGCCACCAACCAGGACAGGAGCGCCGGGGCCATGCCGATTGCCGGCGCGCGCACCAGCTCGATCAGATGGTAGATCGGATTGATGTCGGCGATGATTGCGGCGCCCCTCAGGGAACTGACCGGCCACATGATCGGCGTCGCAAACATCACGATCTGCACGCAAGTGGCCACAATCGGCTGCATGTCGCGATAGCGTGTGCTGAGAATCGCCAGAATCACGGCAACCCATATCATGTTGAGCAGAACGAGGAGCAGCCCGGGCAGGATCAGGAGCGTCGCCAGGCTCGGCGCCACCTTGAACACGATGGCAACGGGTATGAAGACTATCAATGTGTGTAGAAAGATGATGAAATTCCTGCACACGATGCGCAGAATGTAGATCGAATACGGCAGCTTGATTTGCTTGATGATTTGTCCGCCCTCGTGAAAGGCGGTGCAGGATTCGGTGATGATTTGCGACATCAGCCCCCAGATGATGAAGCCGGCCGAAAGAAACGGCATGAAACTCTTCAGATCCGTGTTGAAGAGGCGGCTGTAGATCACGCCGAGCAGCAGAATGAAGATGCCCATGCTCAGGGTGATCCAGAACGGTCCCAGCACCGAGCGACGGTAGCGCTGGCGGATATCGTTCCACGCCAGAACCGTCCACACCGGCCAGCAACGGAATCCGGCGAGAAGTTCCTCGGAAATGACGCTGAGCGCGGCATCCATTCTCCGAGTGCGTGACGGCGCGGTCTCGGCCGCAGGCGGCATCAGGCTGGCGGCGCCCGGCAGTCCGGCGCGTTCGCTGGCGAGGTTCGGCATGTTCACGGGCATTGTTTTTGCGACGGATCCGCGCAAAAGGATCGGCTCAGCCGCCATCCGATGACGCGCGCGTCGCGCTTTTACCGCGATGCCGTCGGAACTGAAAGCCCAAAGCGAGGCGCGGGCCGCGCATGGCAAGCGTCGTTCGCAGCAAAGCGGAAAGTGCGGTCGGCCGCAATCGATGCCACAGGACGGCCAGAATCAACAGGCGGGTGAGCATTCTGCCGGGCAGTCTCAGAATCCTTTCCAATTCGGCGCGCTCTTTGGCGGAACGGGCCCCCATGGCCAGGAGCAGCGTCCGGCAGATCGGATTCTCCTGCAGCGCCAAGCGGCAGACGGCAAACCTCCATCGGTCGCGAAAGACGCCGGCATACCATCGGGGAAAGCTCGGATCGGTGGCAATCAACGACGGAACGACGTCGAGAATGTATTCCGCGCGCTGCAGCTCAAGAGCCGTTCGGCGCGACACACTGCCGCGAAAGACGACCCAGGCTGCAACGACCTTGGGCTCGAAGAAGAAGCCGTCATTCAGCGCGATCTTGCGCGCGAGAAAGCCGTCGGCAAAAGAGCCGAGACGCTCGTCGAAACCGCCCGCCGAGAGAACGCAGTCGCGACGGAAGAGCGCGCTTCCCGTCAGTATCCAGTTGTCGGTCGAGCGCAGCAGCCGCCGAGCCTGGGCGGCATCGACGCGTCCCGAACGCATGATCGGCCGCACGGCGGGCCGGACGGCGAAAGGCCGCCCGGTGCGCCCGTCCAACAGTGCCGCTTCCCCGCAGAAAAGCCCCAGATCGGGATTAAGCTCAAGCCGGCGCAGCGCCAGTTCGAAGAAGCCGGGCAAAATCCAGTCGTCTGCCGCGGCGAAATAGACGTACCGTCCGCGCGCCGCTTGCAGCCCGCGCTTGAGGGCCGGGATCACTCCCTGATTGGCTGCATTGGCCAGGACGACGATCGACGGCGCGCGCGCCGCAAACCGCTCGACGACGTTGACGCTGTCGTCGGTCGAGCCGTCGTCGACGACGATGATCTCGTCGGCGGGGTGTTCTTGCGCAAGCAGGGCTTCGAGCGCCCGGCCGACGAGTCCGGCATGATTGTAGTTCGGCAGCACCACGGAAAGAACGGGGATCGTCATGGGCGACATTCATGCAAGGTCGCGGTCGTCTGCCGCGGGGCGACGCTACGCTTCGCGCCGATGACAGGCCAGCCCAAGCAGATAATGCGCCATAGGATAGAAACCGGTGTGCACCACTTCATCGTTCATCGAGAATATGAAGACACTGTGGAAGTGCTGCTCCAGTGTGCGCTTGAGGTCCTTCCCCGACTTGCAGTTCACGTGGCCGGTCTTGCTTTGCGGCGAGGCGTGGGCTTGCGACTCCAGTGATGGCATGCCGAAGACGGCGACGCCGTCCGGCGCCAGCGAACGCACCACGTTGTCGAGGAACCGGTGTTCGTCGCGCGCGGCGATGTGTTCGAGGACGTCGAGGGCGTAGGCGGCGTCGAACTCGCCGGGTACTGGGCCTGCCATCATGTCGTGCACGAACGCCTTGAGCGGCCAATGCGGGTTCATTCTCTCCTTGACGTCGGCGATGAAGACCGGATCGATGCCGTGCTTCTTCTTCACGTCGAAGAGCGGTGGAAATTCTGGACAACGGCGTTGTAGACTAATAAAGCAGGGATGCAACAGTTCCGTCAACAGCTTGGGCAACCAGCTAGGCTCAACGTGGTGTGCAAGCTCATTGCAGCGACGGACGACCGCGCCTGATCCGTCCTGCAAGACGGTCTGATGAATGACGACGCGGAGCCAGCGGGAGATTGGGGGGAAATATCGGCGTTCGGCGCAATCTCGGTGAAATCTTTGTTTGGCACTCTGGTGGGCAATAGTAATGATGGTCTTTAATAGATGCCGGAGAATCTTACGCGGTCCGAAAGATTTTGCGCGATCCATCAGCGAAAAGGCCAACGCCATCATCACGGGCCTAGACAATCACTCTCGGCTTCTCAACGACAAGTCCAACGCCATCATCGAGGGCCTGGACAACCAGTCCCGGCTTCTCAATGATAAATCCAATGCAATCATCCAGGGCCTCGATAACCAGTCGCGCCTGCTTGACGACAGATTCAAACAGCTCGTTGAAGGCGTCATAAACCGGTCCAGCCTACTTAATGATAAGCTCATGGCGATCGTCGCTCGCCAGGACGCTCAGATCGAACTTCAGAGAGCGG
>JASHRY010000363.1 GCA_030037105.1 Xanthobacteraceae bacterium | reverse complement strand
ACGATGCGCTGCGGCGGAAACATCGATGACCTCCGGCTTGAACGCGGTGCGTGACAAAATGCTCGAGCATGATCCGGAAAAAGCCCGCCCCGGACTTGATCCGGGGTGGAAATCGGTTTCCCGAAAAGATCATGCCCAAAAAGCGAGAGCGAGATGGGACTCGAAGATAAGTCATCTAGCGCCGCGCACCGCCCGCTCGGCGCAACAGATAAGTGTCCATGATCCAACCCTTTCTCGCCCGCGCTTCGCGGCGCACGCGCTCGATATCGGACCCGCATTCATGCAGATTGCCGGAGCGCAGAATCTCGTCTTCGGTGCCGAGATAGGCGCCCCAATAAATGTCGATATCGGTCTCGACAATGCCCTTGAACGCGCAATCGCCGTCGAGCATCACCACGATATCGTCGACGTTCTCGGGCAAGCCTTGAGCGATGCGGCGGCCGGTCGTTATCTCGACCGGCGCCCCGATGCGGTTGAGCGCAATCCTGTGCGCCGCCGCCAGCGCCTGCACGCTGGTTATTCCGGGTATGACCTCATGGTCGAAGGCGACGACGCCGCGCGCGGCGATCTGATCGACGATGCGCAGCGTGCTGTCATAGAGCGAAGGATCGCCCCAGACCAGAAACGCGCCGCATTCGCCGTCGCCGAGCTCGCGCATCAGCGCGGTCTCGTAGGCCGCGAGCCGCTGCGCGTGCCAGGCCCGCACGCCGTCCTCGTAGGCCGGCGAAGCGCGGTCGCGGGCCGGATCGGCGATGTCCACGACGCGATACGAGCGGCCCTTGATGTAGCGGGCACAAAGGTCGCGGCGCAGCCGCACGAGGTCGTCCTTGTCGGCGCCCTTGTCGACGACAAAGAATACGTCCACACGATTGAGCGCATTGATCGCCTGCACGGTAATGTGGTCGGGATTGCCGGCGCCGATACCGATGATGAGGAGCTTGCGCATGGTATGCTTTCCATGAGGGCGGCGCCCAGCATAGCGGGCCGCCGCCGAAGCTTAAACCGAGGCACTGCTTAACCGTCACGCCATGGAAGCCCCGCAACCGAAAGCGCGTACCGGCGACCGCGCCATGACCTGTCGGCGCTGCGGCGAACAATTTTCCTGCGCGCGGGATAATCCCGGCGGCTGCTGGTGCGCGGCCGAAAGCTTTCGCCTGCCGGTCCCGCTGCCTGCCGATATCGGCGCGTTTGCAGATTGTCTATGTCCGTCCTGCCTGCGCGCGGTCGCCGAACTTCTGGACGCCCGCCGCTAGTAGAGCATGATCCGGAAAAGTGGAAACCGGTTTTCCGAAAAGACCATGCTCCACCAAGAAGCTAGAGCGGGATGATGACTCGAAGATAAGTCATCCCGCTCACAGCTAGCGGAGGATACGCTTGCGGCAGGCGAGGCGCCGCCGAAGCGGCGGCGCCTCCATCGCGTCCGGAGGGATTACTCCGCGGCCGGCAGCGCCGTCGGCTCGGCGGCGGCTTCCGCCTTCAGCGCCGCCTCCTTCTCGCGCTCGGCGAGGATAAGCTGGTCGCGCTTGATGGCGACTTCGCGCAGCCGGTTCATCATCGCGCCGGTGCCGGCCGGGATCAGCCGGCCGACGATGACGTTCTCCTTGAGGCCGTCGAGCGTGTCGGCCTTGCCGTTGACCGCGGCCTCGGTGAGCACCCGCGTCGTCTCCTGAAACGACGCCGCAGAGATGAACGAGCGCGTCTGCAGCGAAGCCTTGGTGATGCCGAGCAGCACCGGGTGCGCGGTCGCCGGCTTCTTGGCTTGCGCTTCGGCGCGGGCGTTGATCTCGTCGAACTCGATCTTGTCGATCTGCTCGCCCTGGATGAGATCGGTCTCGCCGGATTCGTCGACCTCGACCTTCTGCAGCATCTGCCGCACGATCACCTCGATGTGCTTGTCGTTGATGCTCACGCCCTGGAGCCGATAGACCTCCTGGATCTCGTTGACGAGGTAGCCGGCGAGCTCCTCGACGCCCTTGATCGCCAGGATGTCGTGCGGCGCCGGGTTGCCTTCGACGATGAAGTCGCCCTTCTCGATGACGTCGCCGTCCTGCAGATGGATGTGCTTGCCCTTGGGGACGAGATACTCCTTCGGCTCCTCGTCCTTGTTGTTGGGCTCGATCGTGATCCGCCGCTTGTTCTTGTAGTCGCGGCCGAAGCGCACCGTGCCGGAAATCTCGGCGATGACCGCGGATTCCTTGGGCCGCCGCGCCTCGAACAGCTCGGCGACGCGCGGCAGGCCGCCGGTGATGTCGCGCGTCTTGGCGCTTTCGGTCGGGATGCGGGCGATGACGTCGCCCGCCTTGACCTTGGCGCCGGGATCGACCGAGATGATGGCGTCGACCGCCAGCGTGTAGCGGGCGTCGCCGCCGCGGCTCAATTTGAGGAGCTTGCCGTCCTTGCCCTTGATCGTCAGCGCCGGACGCAAATCCTGCTGGCCGCGGGCGGAGCCGGTGCGCCAATCGATGACCACGCGCTTGGCGATGCCGGTCGACTCGTCGAGCGTCTCGGTCATCGACTGGGCCTCGACCAGGTCCTCGAAACCGACGGTGCCGTCGACCTCGGTCAGGATCGGGCGCGTGTACGGATCCCATTCGGCGAGGCGCTGGCCGCGCTTGACGCGCTCGTCGTCATCGACCTTGAGGCGGGCGCCATAGGGGATGCGGTGCACCGCGCGCTCGGTGCCGTCCGGATCGAGCACGGCGACGATCAGGTTGCGGCTCATCACGATCATGTCGCCGTCGGAATTGCGCACGACGTTCCTGTTCTTGATCTTGATCGAGCCCTCGAAGTTCGACTCGACGAACGACTGTTCGGAGATCTGCGCGGCGCCGCCGATATGGAACGTGCGCATGGTGAGTTGCGTGCCCGGCTCGCCGATCGATTGCGCGGCGATGACCCCGACCGCCTCGCCGATATTGACCGGCGTGCCGCGGGCGAGATCGCGCCCGTAGCACTTGGCGCAGACG
The DNA here is from genome assembly GCA_030037105.1 of Xanthobacteraceae bacterium. Next base: position 498 of record JASHRY010000363.1, on the reverse strand, counting down.
CCGCTCGCCGTTTCGCAGGTCAGCACCGAACGGATGCGCACTTCCTGCACGCCGGCGTTGACCAGGCGCTCGACGTGCGGCTCCTCGAGCAGCGTCGCGTTCGGCACCAGGACGTCATTCGACGCCGGACTGCGCACCTCCTCGGCCGTGGTGCGGCCGAGGATGCGGCTCGCCAGCGAGGCCACGATCTGGCCGGCATCGATGATGGCGCGCACCTTGATGCCGCGCGAGGTGCCGCAATCCTCTTCGGTGACGATGCAGTCCTGCGCCACGTCGACCAGGCGCCGGGTCAGATAACCGGAGTTCGCGGTCTTCAGCGCCGTGTCGGCGAGCCCCTTGCGCGCGCCGTGCGTCGAGTTGAAGTATTCGAGCACGGAGAGCCCTTCCTTGAAGTTGGAGATGATCGGGCTCTCGATGATCTCGCCCGACGGCTTGGCCATGAGGCCGCGCATGCCGGCGAGCTGGCGCATCTGCGCCGGCGAGCCGCGGGCGCCGGAA
>JASHRY010000049.1 GCA_030037105.1 Xanthobacteraceae bacterium | reverse complement strand
CCAGGTATTTGGCGGCGCCGAGCAGCATGGCGGTATGGCCGTCATGGCCGCAGGCATGCATCTTGCCCGGCACCGTCGATTTATAGGCAAGGCCGGTTTCCTCCTCGATCGGCAGCGCGTCCATGTCGGCGCGCAGCCCGACCACCTTGGCGCCGGCTTTGCGGCCGCGGATGACGCCAACCACGCCGGTTCGGCCGATGCCGGAAACGACGTCGTCGCAACCGAAGCTCCTGAGCCTGTCGGCAACCGTCGCCGCCGTGCGGTGCACGTCGTAAAGGAGTTCCGGATAGGCATGAAGGTCGCGCCGCCAGGCCGTAATCTCGGCCTGCAGGTCGGCGACGCGGTTGATGATGGGCATTCGTGTTCTCCGTTCAGCGATCAGCCGGCGGCGGGCGGTTCAATCTATCAGAGATCGGACCGAAGTTCCTGGCGCCGATTTGATCCGACATGATAGCTATTCCGCCGAAAGAACATCCAGCAAGGGGCGGAGACTGGAAAACGAAAGGGGTTTTAAGCTATTGAAGGTGCGCGCGAGCCCGTAGCTCAGTCGGTAGAGCACGTGACTTTTAATCACGGGGTCCTGGGTTCAAATCCCAGCGGGCTCACCAATAAAATCAAAGACTTATATCAAGATCAAAAACGGAAAATAGCTTCGGGGTAACGATAGCATGGAATTCATAGCCGATCGCCGCCTGCACACAACAAAAGGCCGCCAAAGCCATCGGACCCGGCGGCCTGAAATAGGCCACGCTCAGCCGGCTGAAACGCACGACTAGGCTCGACCCGGCCGCTCGCTCCAATATCGCGCCGGCCCAATGGACGATACGCAGAGCGTTGATGCCGGGGATGCCATCCCATGCGGCAGGATAATCGGGGCCGTCGCCGCACTGTCGGACCCGCAATAGATGGACCACATACCCCGCTGTCGTTCGCCGAACGAGTCCAGCAGTTCTTTCCGCTTTGCTTCGGCTTCGGCTCTTTCAGCTTCGACTCTTTCAGTTTCGGTTCTTTCGGCTTTGGCTCTTTCAACGCGCGCACGGCGGACTTCCTCCGCCAGCAATTGACGTGCGCGCAGTTTCGATATCCAATGCGCGGAAAGGCTGGTAGGGCGCACGCTACGCGAATATCATAGGAGATTGTTGATGAACGTCCTGACATATTTGTGCCTGCTACTCGGTCTCACGTTTAGCGTCAGCGATGCTATGGCCCAATCGGCGAGTGCATCGAGCACCACCAGCACCTCATCGGCAAGCGTGACTACGTCAGTCTCCGTCTCCGGGACCGGAAGTGCCAAGGGCACCGCGAGCATCGGTGGTTCGGCAAGCGGAAGCGTGAGCGCACATTCAACACCGACGACAAGCTCTGCCAGAGCATACAGTTCAAGCGGCGGCGGGACCCGCGTCCAATGCGATGCCGAGGCGGCGATCTTCGGTGCATCGTCCGCGATGTGTAGTTCTCCTTAAATTAAATAAGAAAGTATCGCTTGCTTCCTTGCGGGCGGCGGCAAGCGTGATCCCGGACCGCAACGTGAGCTTCCGCGGCTTCCCGCCGTAGCGGTATCGCACTGCGAAGCTTTTGGTGCCCGAGGGCTGAACGATGGCCTACAAGCCGCGCGCCGCGATCAGGAATTTCCCGCCGCGCCAGACCAGGCTTCAGGTTGCATTCTTCACAGACGACTCATTTGTGTGCGTACGCTATGGCCTTATCAATGCCCTTTATCGGCAAATCGAACGGGATGGCTCCGCCGCTGGTATGGATCGTGATAGTCGCCTTTGTGTTGGCGGCAGCGTCCTTTATGAAGGCCTCGTCGATCGGAGCCTCGGCCGAGCATTGCCGCGGCCCGCACCACATGTAGGTCAAATGCCGCACCGCTCCATTGCCGAACTTGAGATCCACGCCGTTGGGAATCAAGATAGCGCCGCCTACCGTTTTATCGCCCTGCTTGATGGCCAATCCAATCGGTACTTGGACGGCGGTAACCAAGTGACCCGCCTCGTTGAACCCAATCTGCCAATTCAGCAGCACCCGGTTCTGATTGGTCACGCGAAGGGAGGACCCGCAACTCTTCTTCGCTGTGCCGTTGACGGTGACATCCTCGCATGTCACCGCCCAGGCGTCGTACATGGTGGTCTCGATACGGCGCGGCGCGGCCGATGCAGCGGGAGCCGGCGCGGCCGGAGGAGTGTGACGGACCTGCGCCTCCCGCACCACGGCGGGGCGCGACGGCTTGACGGCTGTTGTCGTCATTTTGCCTGTTGTCGCCATTTCAACGCCGGCCAACACTTGCGTCCGGAACAGGAGTACCGCAGCACAACTACCGATCAACACTCCTCCGACCGTGCAAATCAGAACCCATCGAGAAGCTCGCATCCTTTAATCCTCCCCTCTCGCTGGAGCCTTTACCCCACACGGTCGCGCCGGATGGCATACCGCCCTCCGGCGAAAGAGCCGCGCTGCCGAACGTGAGCGCTCGTTTGGACACTGGCGGCGAATATAAAGGTCGGGCGGCCCTGAGTCGACTACTTGCTTTCCACCAGTTCTCCGACCGGTAGAGCCGGCGCATCTGCCGCAACCGGCTTCTCGTCCATCGGCCTGGGCAATGCCGAGTCCAAGGATAACGGCCCGAAATCGGGCTCGAAACTGATTGTATGCAGCACTTCGGGCGTCCCCACGCCCAAGGCCATCGGGCAACGCGCACCGGGGATTACTCCGACATCGAACAGCTCTTTGATGAAGCCTTCGAGGCGGATCCATTCCACGATTCCACCCGCGCGCAAATCGACGATTTGAATGCCGCACCACGGCACCCCGCCGCGGGCGCGGATGTTTTCCTCAAGCTCCAAGTCCTTGAACGTGCCGTCGCGCGGCAGCGAGACCGTCGCGATTGCATGGCCGTTCCAGATGCTCAAGCCACGCAAAAAGCCCGGGCAAAAGCACACGTTCTCCTTCTTGCCGGTTTCCTCGTCCACGCGGGCAATGTAACCGCGACCGGAATCCAATACCCAGAGCGCCCCGCCTGCGACGCGGGGGGAATGCGGCATCGACAGCTCGTCGGTCACGACCCGATCGGTCTGGACGTCGATGATCACGCCTCCCTGCTCGCGTTTCTCGCGCCAGCCGTTGAGTAGATCGCTCTGGCTCACGGCGGTCACGTATTTGGGCGTACCGTCGACCAAGGCCATTCCATTCAAATGGCAGCGATCCTCCGGAGTAACTTTGCTGACAAACTTGGGCTTCCACAACGGCCGGAAACTATGAGTCAAATTGAAGGTCGCCAGGCAGGAATACTTGGTGTTGACAAAAATGACGCGGCCATGCTTGTCGACCGCCATTTCGTGGATATCGAGATCGCCGGTGATTTGCGCGTTGCGCGGAATGAACAGGCGATCGAAAAACTGGTTGGCGACTTCGGTGCGCCGCAGGATGTTTTCCAGTCGCCAAATGGCTTCGAGTCCGGCCACGTAAATGCGCTGAGGCTGGGTAATGATCCCCATGGCGCGGACGAAATTCCGTTGGTAAATGGATATGCGTCGATCCGGCATCACGCCGACGAGAAAGAGCTGACCCGTCTGGTACGACGTAAACGCCAAGCTGACATTGTTCATGATCAGCCAGTCGGCGAGCCCGCGCGAGCACTCGATCTTCGTTGTCTGCACCTGCTGAGCGCTGACCGCGGGCGCCGGCTTCGCGCCCTGCTGGTCCGTTGCCGTAATCTCGGGTACCGCTCCCCCGCTCTCGACAACGACGCCCGGCTTTTCCGGGGATTCGCTCTCCGGTTGCTCCGTACCCGTACGCGTTTTTTCATCCACGGCTGTAACATCCCTCAGGGGTTTGCCTAGAAGCGGGAAACCCTCTTCCCGCGCGCGGGGAGAACAAGCATAGCAAGCGTAGTAGCCCGGATGAGCGAAGCGATATCCGGGGCGGGCCTCCCGCGCATCGCCCGCATGTCGCCAGGCTCATGCGGGCTACTTCTACTCCTTCCGGCCCACCCCAGTCCATATGACGAGCCGGCGCGGAGAAGCCCCTTTCGACTTCGTTGCGCGTATCGTCGAACTTTGGCGGTTCTTGGCCAGCAAAAGGGCAAGCAAACGTAGCATGCGTAGCCGGATGAGCGAAGCGATATCCGGGATGCTTTTATAAGGAGCGACAAAACAAAAGCGCAACCCGATCGCTTGATCGGATTGCGCTCCAGGAGAACCGGGGGCCGCCACTTCCGCTGCGGTTCGCATTTTACGTTACGAACCGTTTGCGCGCGAAGCCTCGGCTCACCCCCCAATCCCGTTGCTGTTCATTACCACTGATAGCGTACACCGCCTTGCAACGAGAAATCGTCGAAGCCCGTTGCGAAGTAGTAGTCGCCCTTCAGGAATCCCGACCATCCGCTGCGCTGGAAGATATTCAGCATGGCACCGAATTCGCCGATGGTCCTGGCAGAATTGGGATCCGTAAGATCGAAGGAATACCCGTTGCTGGCCAGGGTTGCGAAATTGCTGCCCGTGAAGTTCTGCCACACGCCTCCGGTTATGCTCGGCTCGACGAGGTAGCCGTCGACGTTCATCGTGGTTCCGATGCGGCCGCCCAGACGACCAAACACTGCATTGTCGTCAAGGTAGGCAGTCGCGCCGGGGAACGTCATGTTGCCGAATTCAGTATGGACGTACTCAACCGTCGCCTCCGGCTCGATGAACCACGGATGGAACTGGAACCGGTACCCCATGTCGAGGTGGCCGCCGTATTGCGTCAGGTTGCTGTTGGCGCCGGCGACAACGCTGGACCCGTCACTCCCACCGCCGTTGAACCCGAGGCTCATCAGGTTTGCGAGGAAGAGGCTGTCAACGAAGAAGTTATGGTTGAGGTAGGTCGCATAGGCGCCCGCGTTGCCGCCCTGGAACGTCGCATGTGTTCCGGAGGCAAACGACACGGTCGAGTCGACCGCGCCGCCGAGGACGCCCACCAGCAGGGTGCCGTTGACCATATTGAAGACCGGGTAGTCGGCCCCGAGCTGCACGCCGCCGGTGTTCTGGTTGAAGTTGACGTTGTGACTCAGGGTCTGGCCGTAAGCGCTCCAGTTCGCAGTGCCGTTGTTCGACCCCCAGTCGCCGAACGCCCGCACCCAGACGCCGGGTCCCACGCCGAAGCTTTGCGCGGGAACAGGTCCCTCCTTCGTCACCAGCGGAGCGCCGGTGCCGAAGTAGTAGTCGCGCAGGTCTGCAGTGCGGTCGAGCCACGTCCCCGCCGTATCCCTCCAGATTTCCTGGGCCGCCGTGACCAGGCGCGGCAGCTCGAAAGCCGTCGTGCTCGGGGTCTCTCCCAGGAACCAGCAGTTGAAGCCGGCCTGGCAGGGATTCCCAGTGGCATTCTGCGGCAGGTAGAACAGATTGTACTGGAACAAGCCCTTGTTAATCGTCGGCGAGGTAAAGTTGCCGGCGACGTTGGCCGCGAGCTCCTGCCCGTTGACGGTCACCGTCGTGTTCGGCGCCCCGCCTGACTCCGCGACCGGGATGCCGACCGGGTTGAACGCGCCGGGTCCCGGGTTGGTGTCGTTCACGATCAGGGCGGTGACGCCGGTCACGTAGCCCTGACCCGTCACCTTGCCGACCTGCAGCACGTCAGCCGTCGCACCCGGGCCGCCGAGGAAGGCGTCAACCCCGAGCCGGCTGGGATCGCCGGTGCCGCCGTTGAAGAAGACTTGCTGCCCGCTGACGTTGCTGATCACGATGCGGTCGTTCGGCTGCCCGTTGATCATCGTGACCAGGCCGCCGGTCGTGCCGATGTAGTTGTTGAAGGTCTCCAGGCCGTTCAACGTCACGACATGGAAGAGCTCGCCGGCGGTTGCCACGTCGGGCGAAGCCTGCGTCGTCGAGCCGGGAACCACCATGGTCACGGTCCCGGAGTTGTTGACCGCGGTGTTCGGGTTGCCGCCGAACTGGCTGTCGCCCTGCATCACCCACAGGCCGCTGTTGTTGAAAGTGTTCTGGAACGCCGGCAGCAGAACGTTGCCATGGATGTAGCCGGCGTTGTTGATCGTGGTCGATGCCCCGTACGCCGCCACCGCATGGAACGGATAGCCGCTGGCGATGATGCTGCCCGTCGCGGAGTTGTTCACGGTGATGGTGGCGGTCGCGGTGCCCAATACCGACACGGCGCTGGCATAGGCCCAAACGGCCGGCGAATTGAAGCCGGTGGTGAGAATGGTGCCGGAATTGTTCACCGTGGTGGTCGCGGTCGCACTGTTTATGGCGTCGAACGCGTAAGAGCTTGCCACCACGCCCGGCGCGAATGCTCCATTTGTCGTGACCGCGCCGGAATTGTTCACCGTGGTGGTCGCTGTGGCGTCACCCCAGGCCACCGAATACGCGGCTATGCCGGCCGAGTTATGGCCGTTGGTCGTGATCGTCCCCCAGTTGGTGACCGTGGTTGTCGCCGTCGCAGAGCCTTCGGCGATGAATCCCTGCGTGAAGGCTCCGGAGTACGCGTCGATGCCCGCGCTCCACCCATGGTAGGTCGTGATCGTGCCGGAGTTTGAAACGCTGGTCGTTGCAGTCGCCGTTCCCCCGGTGCCGTTTAACTCATTACCATCCGCAGTGGCGACCGCACCGGCGTAAATGCCGGGGCTCCCCCAAAGGTGCGTCACAATTCCACCGTCGTTGGTAATCGTCGTGGAGGCAGTTGCCGTTCCGCCCGTGCCCATAAAGCCGTCGCCGTTGGCAAAAGCGCCCGCAAAGCCGGAAATACCGGTGCTGAACGGGTCGAATGTGTTGATAGTGCCGGTGTCGGAGTTAGTGATCGACACGCCCGCGGTGGCCGTGCCCGCAGTGGCACCCCCGAACACGCCGTACGCTCCATGGGCGCTCGCGGCGGCGATCGCGGTGCCGGTGATGCCCAAATCGCCGGCGCTGTCCGAAGCGGTGGTGGTGACCTTTCCCGAATTGTAGATGTTTGTCGTGGCGGTCGCCGTGCCACCCGTGGCGATATACCCGTGACCATCCGCCCAGGCGCCAGCGAAGCCGTGGATGCCGTTATCGTACGTACTCACGATAGTGCCAGTGTTGCTGATCGTCACGGCCGCATTGGCGGTGCCGCCAATTCCAGTGTAGCCGCGACCATCGGCGGTCGCTCGCGCCCCGCCGTCGATGCCGTCGCCGGCGCTGGCGATGGTTCCGGAATTGGTGATCGACGTCGTCGCATTCGCCGTGCCGCCGGTGCCGGTGAAGAAG
>JASHRY010000362.1 GCA_030037105.1 Xanthobacteraceae bacterium | reverse complement strand
TTCATGGTCGAGTACGGCTGGGGCGCGCGCTTGATCGACGTCGATACGTGGCGGGCGTATGAGCGCAAGGAAGGGCCGAGCATGTGGGGCCACGACCGCATCTGGCTTTCGGCCGAGGACCGGGCCAAGGCCCGCGCATTGCGCCTCAAGAACGCGGCCGACGGTTATCGCCGGCCGGTGCAGGTGATCGCGGGCAATTACGAGGTCATGTCCGGCGTCTGTCCCTGGTGGGACGGCATCAAGGCGCGGACCGCCGCGCCGTGACGGCGAGACGACGCGCCGACCGCGCGCTTCGATCACATGTGGCGGCCGGTGAAAGCCGGCCGGGGCGGCGACCATGGGCAAAGACCGTCTGACCGCGTTCAGCGACGGCGTCATCGCCATCATCATCACCATCATGGTGCTGGAGTTGCGGATCCCGCACGGCGCCGACTGGGCGGCGCTCCGGGGGGTGGCGCCGAGCTTCCTGACTTACGTCATGAGCTTTGTTTATCTCGCCATATACTGGAACAATCATCATCATCTCCTGCACACCGTAACGCGGGTCGACGGGCTCATCCTCTGGGCCAATTCGCACCTGCTGTTCTGGCTCTCGCTCATTCCGGCGGCGACCGCCTGGATGGGTCAGAATCTCTCGGCGCCGTTGCCGGCGGCGGTCTATGGCGCGGCGTTGCTGATGCCGGCCATTGCCTATTACCTGCTGCAGAAAGCGATCATCCGCCGGCAAGGCGCGCATTCGGTGCTCGCCAGGGCGCTCGGCAGCGACATCAAAGGCAAGATATCGCCGGTTCTCTATATCGTCGGTATAGCCCTGGCCTTCGTCCTTCCGTGGATATCGATCGCGATCTACGCCCTGGTCGCGGTGATGTGGCTCGTTCCCGACCGGCGCATCGAAAAGATGCTGCGCGAGACGTGACGAAGTGGATGGGCGCATCGCCGCTCATCCGCGCCAGTAGCGGTCCTCCCAGCTCCGCGACAGCCGCATCGCGGAGAGAATGAGCCCGGCCATCGAATAGGTCTGCGGGAAATTGCCCCAAAGCTCGCCAGTCTGGGGATCCACGTCCTCGGAGAGAAGGCCGTAATGGTTGCGGTGATCGAGCGCGTCGACGAACAAGTCGCGCGCCGCCTCGCGCCGCCCCAGCGACCACAGCGCGTCGATCAGCCAAAACCGGCAAATCAGGAACGCGGTCACCGGCAAGCCGAAATCGTCGGGGCTGGCATAGCGCATGACATGCTTTTCGCGCATCAACTCGCGCTCCATGGCGGCGACGGTCGAGGCGAAGCGCGGATCGTCCACCTCGACGACGCCGAGGTCGGCAAGAAGGAGCACGCTGGCGTCGAGATCGTCGGAGCCGAACGCGGCGGTGAAGGCGCCGCGTTTCTCGTTCCAGGCGCCGCCGAGCAGCGCGGCATGGATCGGCTCGGCGATCGCGTTCCAATGCTGCGCGCGGTCTTCCAGGCCGAGGCGCTTGGCGATCGCCGAGAGCCGCTGGCAGCCGGCCCAGCACATCGCCGCCGAGTGGGTATGGATGCGTCGGCGGCCGCGGTATTCCCAGATGCCGGCATCCGGCTCCAGCGCCTTCTTTGCCGCCCGGGCGCCGAGCGTTTCCAATAAGCGAAACAAGCCCTCGTCGCCCGGCCGGGGCAGGCGGCGATCGAAGAACATCGGCATGGCGGCCAGGATGACGCTGCCGTAGGTATCGTGCTGAGTTTGATAGACCGCGGCGTTGCCGACGCGCACCGGGCCGTCGCCGCGGTAACCCTCAAGATCGGGCGCGGTCCGCTCGTCGATCACGGCGGTCGGCACCACGCTATAGAGTGGGCGCAGCTCCTGGTCCGGTTTCGAGGCGATCGACAGCGTGAACGAGATGAACTCCTCCATCGTGCGCGTCGCGCCGATGCGATTGAGCGCCCGGACCACGAAATAAGCGTCGCGCAGCCAGCAATAGCGGTAATCCCAGGTGCGGCCGGAGGCCGGCGCCTCGGGGATCGACGTGGTGTGCGCGGCGACGACGGCGCCAGTTTCCTCGAAGTTGCTGAGCTTCAGCGTGATGGCGGCGCGGATGATCGCCTCCTGCCAATCGACCGAAATCGACAATCGGCGCACCCATTCCATCCAATAATCGCGCGTGCGTTCGGCGAATTCGCGGCACGTCGACTGCAGATCGCCCGGGAAGGGCTCGTCGGGGCCGAACACAAGGCACAACGGCCGCGTGAGCACGAACGGCGCCTCGTCGTCGATCAACGACAGCGGCGCATCCGTGGTCAGGCGGATGACGGTGCTTTCGCCCGAATAGCGGATGTGATTGCTGCCGAGAGAGCGATGCGCAAGCGGCTTGCCGTAACCGCTTGCCGGCCGCATCCTGATGGTGATGCGCGGCAGGCCGTCGAGCGGCTCGATGATGCGAATGAGCTGCGGCGGCCGAAAGACGCGGCCGAACTGGCGGAAGCGCGGGGCGAAATCAGTCACGCGCACCTTGCCGCCATGGCAGTCGGTGAGCACGGCAGAGACGATCGCCGTGTTGCGCAGATATTCGGATTGAAACTCCGCCATGTCGTCGAGCACGACGTCGGAAAATCCTTTCTCGTCGTTGCCCGCCAACAATCGGCAGAAGATCGGGTCGCCGTCGAAGCGCGGATAACACCACCAGACGAGGCGCGAGCAAGGATCGACCAATGCGGCCGTTCGCCCGTTGCCGATGACGGCAAGATCGAGCCCGTGATCCTTCATCCGGCGGTGTCCCCGCGGCCGGCCGCGATCCGCGCCAACCACGAGCGCACGTCCGCAGGCGTAGCGAAATGACCGTTCACGCCGGGAACGACGCGGCCGACGGAAAAGCCGAGCCCGCCGAAATCGGGAATGACATCGAATACCGCCTCGTCGGTCGTGTCGTCACCGATGAAGATCGGATGCCGCTCGGCGAAGGGCGGGTAGTTCATCAGTTGGCGCACCGCTAGCGCCTTGCTGATCCCCAAAGGCTTGATCTCGACGACCAGCTTGCCCGGCAGGATGGCGACGGAGCCCGGCGCCATTTGCGCACAAATGGCGGCGGCGGCCGCGTGCAATTTCGCCCCCTGACCGGGCGCCAGCCGATAGTGGAGCGCGATTGAATAGCCCTTGTCCTCAACCAGAATGCCCGGGGCAAGTTCGGTGAGGGCCGCGAGCTTGCGCTTCAAGGCGGGGCTCAGCGATCCCGCGCGCACTTGCCGTTCGCCGCCGGCAGCCGGGCGCAATTCGGCGCCGTGGCCGCCGATGGCCGCGAGCTGCAGGGGCGCAAACATCAAATCGATATCGTTGAGCGATCGGCCGCTCACCAGCGCCAAGGCGCCGCCGGTCAGCTTTTGCAGACGCGAGAGCGTATGCCGCAAAGTCGGCGGCACCCGCACCTCCTGCGGCGCCGGCGCGATATCGAGGATGGTGCCGTCGATGTCGAGCAGGATCGCGCATTCGCCGAGGTTGAACGCGAACGAGGGTGTCGCAATTTCCATGCCGAGGGTCGGAATATCCACTTGGTCGTGCATCTTCATATGCCCTCACGAGTCGACAAATGACAGCGGGCGGCTCACCGCTTCCAGCGGCTTGCGTTCGGCGGCGACGCCCCAGCGGGCCTCGACCGTGGCGGCGATCATCATCAGGGCCGAGCCGATGAAATAGCCGACGGCGACGCTTCCGCGCGAGCCGGTGCCGATCAGGACGCCGAACAGCAGCGGGCCGATGCCGCCGCCGATCCCGGTGCCGATCGCATAAAAGAAGGCGATGGCGAGAGCGCGAATTTCCAGCGGGAAAGTCTCGCTCACGGTCAGATAGGCCGAGCTTGCCGCCGCCGAGGCGAAGAAGAAGATAGTCATCCAGGCGATGGTCAGCGTCGGCGCCGACAGAACGTCGTGGCTGAACAGACAAGCGGTGGCGGCCAGGAGGAAACCCGACATTCCGTAGGTCGATGCGATCATCGCCTTGCGGCCGACCGTGTCGAACAGCCGGCCGAGCAGGATCGGCCCGAGCACGTTGCCGGCCGCGAAGGGCAGGATGTACCACCCGATCCGGTCGGCCGGCGTGCCGTAGAAATCGGTCAGGACCAGCGCATAGGTGAAGAAGATCGCGTTGTAGAAGAAGGCCTGCGCTGCCATCAGGGTGAGGCCGACCAGCGTGCGCCGGCGGTAGCTTCCGAACAGGACGCGGGCGACTTCGCCGAGCGACGTGTGATCACGCACGCGGAGCCGCACGCGCGGCGGCGCGGGCAGTTGCGCCCGATCGCTCCGCGCAAAGCGCGCTTCGATCCCGCGAACGACCGCGTCGGCCTCTTTCAGGAAACCGTGGGTCATAAGCCAGCGCGGGCTTTCCGGAATCCAACGTCTCATCACGAGAATGACAAGTCCTATAACGGCACCGATCAGGAACGCCAGCCGCCAGCCGAGCCCCGGATCAATAACGGCGGGATCAAGCAGGACGATCGAGCCGCCCGCGCCCATGGCCGCACCGACCCAGAAGCTGCCGTTGATGAGAAGGTCGGTCCAGCCGCGCAGGCGGGCGGGAATAAGCTCCTGGATTGACGAATTGATGGCGGTGTATTCGCCGCCGATGCCAGCGCCGGTGAGGAAACGGAACAGCACGAAACTCGCGGCATTCCACGACAAACCCGTGGCGGCGGTCGCCGTCAGATAAAGCGCAAGCGTGATCCAGAACAGTTTCTTGCGCCCCAGACGATCGGTCAGCCAGCCGAAGAGGAAGGCGCCGGCCACCGCGCCGCAGAGGTAACAGCTTCCCGCAAGGCCGACCTGCGTATTGCTCAGACCCAAGGCGGAACTCTGCATGAGTTCTGCGGAAAGCGCGCCGGCGAGCGTCACTTCGAGGCCGTCCAGAATCCAGGTGATGCCGAGAGCGACGATCACCAGCAGATGGAAGCGTCCGAACGGCAATGCATCGAGGCGGGCGGGGATATCGGTTTCGACGATGACCCCGGAGCGCGGGCGCGCCGCAGCCGTGATGCCTCCGCGCAATCGGCGCAAGCGAGACGGCGGCGGCGGGCGCTGCACCGAATCGGCAACCGGCGCTGCATTACGTGCAGGTTGATTCATGTCCGATTGCCCGAGGCGCGTGGCGTAGGCCCCCGGCAACTAACGTTCCGTCCAATCGCGTGTTCCAGCCGCGCAGCGGGCTCAGCGCGTCGGTGCGGCCTTGCCCGAATAAGTGATGCGCCAGATGGTGTCGTTCGCATCCTCGGAGACGAGTAAGGCGCCGTCCCTGTCGACGGCCACGCCGACCGGCCGCCCCCAGACTTCGGAATCGTTGACCACGAAGCCGGTGGCGAAATCCTCGTACTCTCCGGTCGGCGCGCCGTCCTTCATGATCACGCGAATGACCTTGTAGCCGGTGCGCCTGGAGCGATTCCAGGAGCCGTGTTCCGCGGCGAAGATGTTGCCGCGATATTCGGCCGGGAATTGCGCTCCCTCATAGAAGGTCATCTGCAGCGAAGCCGAATGCGCCTGCAGCAGCACGTCGGGAACAGTGATCTTGTCCCTGAGGTCTTCCCGCTCGCCGCGATGACGAGGGTCTTCGTTGGCGCCGATATAGTACCAGGGCCAGCCGTAGAACGCGCCTTCGCGCACGCGCGTGATGTAGTCGGTCGGAACGTTGTCGCCGAGCCCGTCGCGCTCGTTGGTCGAGCACCACAATTCGCCGCTTTGCGGCGCGACCGCCATGCCGACGCAGTTGCGGATGCCGCTGGCGAAGATGCGGCGGTTCTTGCCTTGCGGATCGAAAGCCAAGACATCGGCGCGCCCGGCTTCGCTCCCCCAGGAGGCGCCGAGCGCATGCGTCGACTTCCACGTTTCCAACTCCGCCGCGCTCGGCGTTCCCATTCCGTCGCCGACATTGGAGCCGGAACCGACCGAGACATACATGGTCCGGCCGTCCGGCGAGAACGCCACGTCGCGGGTGCGGTGGCCGCCGACCGGCAGGCGCGGAACGATCGTGTCGACCGGGCCGCGCGCCTCGAGGTCGCCATTGCGGTAGGGAAAGCGGACGACGGAATCGGTATTGCCGACATAGACCCATTCGGGGTTGGGGCCCGGCGGATAGAAGGCAATGCCGAACGGATTGAGTAATCCGGACGCGAACACCGCCGCTTGCACTCCACCATTGGCGTTCGGCCGCAGCGCCCGCACGCGCCCGGCGGCGCTTTCCGCGACAAAGACGTCGCCGTTCGGCGCCACCCGAATGAGCCGCGGGCGCGAGAGACCGGATGCAAACAGATTGACCTCGAAGCCGGCCGGGACGACCGGCTTCTCCGCCTCGGTGCGGCGCACGATGGCGACTACATTCCTGGTCGAGGCGGCAAGATCGGGGACCGGAAGATCCTGCGGCCTGATCAACCGCCGAGTCCCCGGACTGTCGGCGTGCCAGTCGCCGAACGCCGCTTTGCCTTCGAGCAGCCGGGGGTTTGTCTGGGCCAAAAGCGGCAGAGCAGCGGCCATGGCAGCCGCGGCGACCGCCGCCGCAATGATCGCCCGGATGTGGGTCATGACGTGCTCCTGGCGAGTTTCTCGGCACGTGCGCGACGTGAACAAGCCGCAATCAAGGGAGTTCCATTATGACAATTTCTTGGGGACAGCGCCCCCCGGCAACGACATTCGTCGACCGTCAGTCATTGTCGGCACGGATTATATTAAAATGAAGCGAGAGGCCGCCGCCTTGATCGCCAAAATGGCCAGCCGATGGGAGATACCGCGGCGCTTGCGCGCAGCCGTGCGCGCGCGGGAATCGAGCCTGATCGCGCTGGCGGCGTTGGTCGGCGCGAGCGCGGGGCTGGTCGTGACCGTCATGGGCACGAGCGTCGACCTGCTGCATCGTCTGTTCTTCCACGTCGGTCCCAGCGAGCGGCTGTCGGGATTGCTGCGACTCGATCCCATCGTGGCAGTCTGCGTACCGCTTGCCGGCGGACTCGTGTTCGGCGTCGCCCGGGAGCTGATCGCGCGTTGGCGGCCGGAACGGGAAATCGATCCGATCGAAGCGAATGCGCTGCACGGCGGCCGCATGTCGCTCCTCGGCAGCATCATCGTTGCGGCGCAGACCGTCTGGTCGAGCGGGGTCGGAGCTTCGGTGGGCCTGGAAGCGGGCTATACGCAATTGGCGAGCGGCATCGCCTCGCGCATCGGCAACGCGTTTCGGTTGCGCCGCAACGATTTGCGCATTCTCGTGGGCTGCGGCGCCGCCGCGGGAATTGCGGGGGCGTTCGGTGCGCCGCTCGCCGGCGCCTTCTATGGATTTGAGCTGATCATCGGCGGCTATTCGCCGCCCAGTCTCGCGCCGGTCGGCGTCGCGGCGGTGATCGGCTATTTGGTTGCGCATCAGCTTGCGCCCGCCGAGGTCGGCGTCGTCGCACCCGAGGGCATGAGCGTCGCGACGCATGATCTGGTGATCGCTGCAACCATCGGCCTCCTGTGTGCAGCGGCCGGCATCGTCCTCATGCGCGGCGTTGCGCTGTGTGAAAGCCTGTTCGTGCGCTTTAAGGTGCGGCCGGGGCTGCGCACGATGGCCGGCGGCCTCGGCGTCGGCGTTTTGGCCATCGTGTCGCCGCAGGTGATGTCGTCCGGCCACGGTGCTTTGCGCCTTTCCGGAGTGCTTGATCTTTCGCTGTGGACCGTGGCGCTTTTTTTCGTCCTCAAGATCATGGCGTCAATCGTTTCGCTCGGCTCGGGATTCCGCGGCGGCTTGTTCTTTTCCTCGCTGCTGATCGGGGCGCTCGGCGGCCATCTCCTGGCGGTCGTCCTGGCCGTAATCTGGCCGAGCGCCTCGTTCGACCCGAACGCCTATGCCGTGATCGGCATGAGCGCGCTCGCGGCCTCGGTCGTCGGCGGACCGCTGACCATGATTTTCATCGCGTTGGAAACAACCGGCGATCTGTGGCTCACGACCGCGGTGCTCATTGCCGTGATCATCTCCTCGCAACTGACGCGGGAAGTGTTCGGCTATTCATTCGCGACTTGGCGCTTCCATCTGCGCGGGGAGACGATCCGCAGCGCCGCCGACGTCGGTTGGATGCGCGAGCTGACGGTGGGCAAGATGATGCGTCACGATGTGCGCACCGTGCCGGCCACGATCGCCATCGACTCGTTCCGCGAAGCCTTCCCGCTCGGCTCAACGGCCTATGTCGTCGCGGTCGACGATGAGGAACGTTATGCCGGCATGGTCCGGGTTGCGGATGCCCACGCCGCGGAAGCCTCCTCGGGCAAATCGATCAAGGAGCTTCTCCACAACGGCGACGATATGCTGCTTCCGGGCATGGCAATCAAGGAAGCGGTGCTCGCCTTCGATCGCGCCGAGGCGGAAGCTCTCGCCGTCGTCGGTTCCTATCGCGACCGCCGCGTTCTCGGGCTCCTGACCGAGGCCTACGCGCTGCGCCGCTATGCAGCGGAGCTGGAACGCCGGCGGCAGGAACTTGTCGGCGAGGAATAAAAAGAGCGTTGCGGGGCGGATGTTGACAGGTTGAGCCAGAACGCCGACGGTCGCGTGCAGCCGATCCTGTGGTCGCCACAATACACGGCCGCGAAGACGAAGTAGATTCGGGCAATTTCGCGACGGCGTGCGGCTTACATTGCGCCGTATGACGGATCGTGTCGGACCGGCGCTCGCCTGCGCTCTGATGGTTTTGAGCGCGCTCCTCGGCATGAGCGGGAGAGGCGCCGCGCAACCGGCCGCGGGCCGCCCGGCGGAGGAGCGCGCCCGACCGCCGCAGCCGGGCAAAGCCGCGCCGACCGCCGGCGATATCTGCCGCACGATCGAGCAGGCCGCAGCGGAGAACGAAATTCCGGCCGAGTTCCTTGCCCGCGTCATCTGGCAGGAGAGCCGCTTCAATGCCCTTGCCGTCAGTCCCAAGGGCGCACAAGGCATCGCGCAATTTATGCCGCAGACGGCGGATTTCCGCGGCCTCGCCGATCCGTTCGACCCGATCGAGGCGCTGCGCCATGCGGCGAATTATCTGCACGAGCTGCGCAACAAGTTCGGCAATCTCGGCTTGGCCGCGGCCGGATATAATGCCGGTCCGGCGCGAGTCAACGAATGGCTCGCCGGCCGCCGCAAATTGCCGATCGAGACGCGCAATTACGTGGCGATCATCACCGGTTGGACGGCCGACGAGTGGGCTTCTCCGTCGCCGCCGCAAACCGCGGAGACGACAATTCCGCAGGGCGTGCCCTGCAACAGGCTCGCACACCTCATCCTGGCGCCGAAGCAGGAAGCGCGGCGCATGGCAGCTTACGTGCCGCGCTGGGGCGCGCAGCTTACCGCAAACTGGTCGGAGCGCCGGGCCTGGGCGTCCTACCGCGCGCTGCAGAAGCAATATGCCGCTCTGATCGGCAACCGCGAGCCGATCGTGCTGCAAGGCCGGCTGCCCGGAATGGGCAGCGCGACGCGCTACATGATTCGCATCGCCGACGACGACCGCGCGTATCTGGAGAAATTGTGCGCCAAACTCATCGCCGCCGGCGGCGCCTGCGTCGTGCTGCGCAATAACAGGGGGTGAGCGGAATCGGCGCACCGCGCAGCCGGAAGAGTGCCGGCCGGCCCGACCCGCCTACTCGCTCTTGCCGCCGATCTGCTTGAGCTTGGCGAGCACCGCCTCGACGTTGAGTTCGTCGGACTTCTCTGCGGCCGCCGGTTCCGCCTCCTCCTTCGGCGCCGTCGTGACCGAGGCCGGCAAGAGCGTCGCTCCCTGCGCCTCGACCGGAGCCGGCTTCTCCTTGGCCGCGCGCTGGACCTCGAGGTCGAGATCGATCTGCGAGCATAGGCCGAGCGTCACCGGATCGAGCGGCGTCAGGCTGGCCGAATTCCAATGCGTGCGCTCGCGGATCGCTTGGATGGTCGACTTCGTGGTGCCGACGAGCCGCATGATCTGGCTGTCCTTGAGTTCGGGATGGTTGCGCACCAGCCAGAGGATGGCGTTCGGCCGGTCCTGGCGGCGCGAGACCGGCGTATAGCGCGGACCCTTCTGATGCTTGGCCTCGGGCAGGCGGACCTTCGGATCGGCGATGTGCAACTGGTGGTTCGGATCGGCTTCGGCGGCGGCGATTTCCTCGCGCGTCAGTTGGCCGGTCAGAATCGGGTCAAGTCCTTTGATGCCCTGAGCGGCGTCGCCGTCCGCGATGGCCTTGACTTCAAGCGGATGCAGATTGCAGAGCTGTGCGATCTGGTCGAACGACAACGACGTGTTCTCGACCAGCCAGACGGCTGTCGCTTTCGGCATCAAGGGCGCGGTCGCCATAGGTAAATCTCCTCTGCGCTCCGCCCGCCCGTCCGGGGCGAAGCCACTTCACGTCATCGACGATGAACGGAAAAGCCGCCGCAATATAGGCGGCTCAATCGTCCGCTGCAACCGGCCGCGCAGATTTGCGTCATGCCGCGGAATCAATGCCGGAGAGGATCGATTCTCGCAATCCCGCTCCTACGCTTGCCGATCATGCCCCGGCGCTTGCCGATCATGCCCCAGGCTGCCGCGGTTCTCTCATTCCGCGGCCGCCTTGGCGGTGCTGCCGTTGATCGCCGCCCAAACGCGGTCCGGGGTCGCCGGCATGTCGATGTGATCGATGCCGAGCGGCTTGAGCGCATCGAGAATGGCACTGATCACGGCCGGCGGCGCGCCGGTGGCGCCGGCTTCGCCAGCGCCCTTGACGCCGAGTGGGTTGGTGCGCGCCGGCACCTCGGTCAGCTCGGAGAGCAGATCGGGAAAGTCGTCGGCGCGCGGCATGGCGTAATCCTGAAAGCTGCCGGTGACGAGCTGCCCGTCGATATCGAAGACGATCCGCTCCATGAGCGCCTGGCCGACGCCCTGCGCCACGCCGCCGTGGATCTGGCCTTCGCACAACAGCGGATTCAGAACCTTGCCGACATCGTCCACCGCTGCGTAGCGCGCGAGCGTCACCACGCCGGTCTGCGGATCGATCTCGACCTCGCAGACGTGGCAGCCGTTGGGATAGCTCGGCGGTTCGGCCGCGAAGGTGCCGGAGGCCTCGAGGCCGAGATCGAACTGCGGCGGCAGGAACACCGGCCGGTAGAACGCCTTGGCCACTTCGGTCAGAGGCAGCGCGCGGTCGGTGCCGACGATGCGGAAGCTGCCGCCCTTGAACTCGATATCGCCGGCGGCCGCTTCCATCATCATCGCCGCCATGGGCTTGGCCTTCTCGATGATGGCGTCGGCCGCGCGCCTGAGCGCGTTGCCGCCGACGTGCATGCTGCGCGAGCCCTTGGTGCCGCGTCCGAACAGCACCTGCCCGGTGTCGCCCTGAACGAAGCGGATCGATTCGAAGGGCACGCCGAGCCATTCGCTCGCCATCTGCGTATACACGGTGTGATGGCCCTGGCCGTGCGAGTGGGTGCCGGCGATGATGGTTAGCGCCCCGCTGGGATCGAAGCGCAATTCCATGCGCTCATTGAGCAGCGCCGCCTCTTCCAGGAAATAGCCGAGGCCGCGGCCGCGCAGCTTGCCGTTCTTCTTCGACTCCGCGGCGCGCTTGGCAAAACCGTTCCAGTCGGCAAGCTTGAGACATTGGCCCATGACGCGGGCGAAATCGCCGCTGTCGTAGGTCATGCCGGTCTGCGTGGTGTACGGCATGGCGGCGGCCGGGATGAAATTGCGCCGCCTGATCTCGACCGGGTCGAGGCCAACGACGCCCGCGGCGCGATCGAGCAACTGCTCGATGAGGAACGTCGCCTCCGGCCGCCCGGCGCCGCGATAGGGCGCGGTCGGCGCCGTATTAGTCAGCACCGCCTTGGCGACGGCGTGCACCGTCGGGATGTCGTACACGCCGGGCGAAAGCCGGACGACGCTCAGTGGGATCACCGTCGCCGCTTCGAACACGTGCGAGCCCATGGAATGGAGGGCGTGCACGCGCAAGCCGAGAATTTTCCCCTGTTGGTCGAGCGCTAACGCGCCGGTCACCGCCTGGTCGCGCCCGTGCGCGTCGCTCAGGAAGGCTTCCGAGCGCGTCGAGACCCATTTGACCGGCCGGCCGCCGCAACGGCGCGAGGCCCACAGCACGAGCGCATCCTCGGGATAGCCGCCGTTTTTCATGCCAAAGCCGCCGCCGACGTCGGGCGAGATGACGCGCAGCCTGTTCTCCGGAATTTTCAGCGGACCGTCGGCGATAAACGCGCGGCTGACATGCGGGTGCTGGCACGTGTTGTAAAGCGTGTAGCCGTCGCTGTCGGGATGATAGACGCCGATGGCGGCGCGCGACTCGATCGTGTTGGCGATGACACGGGTATTGTTGAGCTTGAGCGTGACGACGTGCGCGGCCTTGGCGAAGGCGGCGTCGGTGGCCTCCTTGTTTCCCATCGCGAGCGTGAAGGCGACGTTGTCCGGCGCCTCGCCCCATAGCGCCGGCGCGCCGGGCTTGACCGCATCTTCGACGTTGATGACTGCGGGCAGCGGCTCGTACTCGACCTCGACCAGTTCGGCGGCGTCGCGCGCCTGCCGCAGCGTCTCCGCAACCACGAAAGCGACGCGATCTCCCACCGCGCGTACCTTGTCGCTGGTGAGGATCGGTCGCAGCGTGCGATAGCCCTTGGGACCGCCTAAATCTTCCGGCATCAACGGCACCAAGCCGCCGAGCTTGTCGGCCTCGACGTCGGCGCCGGTCAGCACGGCAACGACCCCGGCGGCCGTCCTGGCCTTCGCCGTGTCGATGCGCTTGATGCGCGCGTGCGCGTGCGGCGACATAACGACGACGCCGTAGCATTGCCGTGGCAGATCGATATCGTCGACGAAACGGCCGCGGCCGGTGATGAAGCGCGGATCCTCCAGCCGCGGCACCGGCTGACCAATACCGAATTTATTCACTCGTCCTCCTCAGCGGATTAGAAGCATGACGCCCGCCGGCCGACCCTCGTGCGTTCGCCTTGTGCGCTCGGTTTATACTCACGATTGCCGACAATGAGAATGATGCAGGCTGCCGTCTTGGCCAAGCGCGTTCAATCCGTCCATCCCATCGTGCGGTCCGGTGATCGAGCCTCGCGCCGGGACCTGTTCGGCCATCCGCGGGGGCTCGCTTTTCTCTTCGGCACCGAGATGTGGGAGCGCTTCTCCTATTATGGGATGCGCTCGTTGCTCATCCTCTACATGACCAAATATCTACTCGCGCCTCAACATGCCGGCAATGTCATTGGCCTTGCCGGCGTGAAGAGCGGCCTCGAGGCGATATTCGGTTCGCTCGCCGTGCAGCCGCTGTCCTCGCAGGTCTACGGCTTCTACACGGCGCTCGTCTATCTCACGCCGATTTTCGGCGGAATATTGGCCGATCG
>JASHRY010000361.1 GCA_030037105.1 Xanthobacteraceae bacterium | reverse complement strand
TGATCGACGCGGCGGCGGAATTCGGCCGCGCCTTTCCGATGATGATGACCGCGGCGGGCACGGTGCCGGCCGCCAAAGTGTTCGTGATGGGAGCCGGCGTCGCCGGCCTGCAGGCGATCGCGACGGCGCGGCGGCTCGGCGCCATCGTCACCGCGACCGATGTGCGCCCGGCCGCCAAGGAGCAGGTGGAGAGCCTGGGCGCCAAGTTCATCGCCGTCGAGGACGAGGAGTTCAAGCAGGCGGAGACGGTGTCGGGCTATGCCAAGGAGATGTCCAAGGACTATCAGGCCAAGCAGGCGGCGCTGGTCGCCGAGCACATCAAGAAGCAGGACATCGTCATCACCACCGCGCTCGTTCCCGGCCGGCCGGCGCCGCGGCTCATCTCCCATGCCATGGTAGCGTCGATGAAGCCGGGCTCGGTGATCGTCGACCTCGCGGTCGAGCGCGGCGGCAACGTCGAAGGCTCGCGGGTGGACGCGGTCGTGCCGGTCGACGGCGTCAAGGTCGTGGGCTACGCCAACATGGCGGCGCGGCTCGCGGCGTCGGCCTCGGCGCTGTACGCGAAGAACCTTTTCGCCTTCCTCGATATCCTGATCGACAAGAAGACCAAGGCGTTGGCGGTGAACTGGGACGACGACATCGTCAAGAGCACGGTGCTCACCCGCGACGGCGCGATCGTGCACCCCAACTTTCAGCCGAAGAGCGCGGCGTGATCTTTATTTTTCCTCTCCCCTTGCTGGTTAAGGACAATTGCATGCGGGACATTATGTCCTTTCCTCCACCTGAAAGGGGGAGGTTGGCGGCCGAAGGCCGCCGGGTGGGGGTCAGCGTGGCTATGGGCGCAATGACCCCTTCCCGGCGCGCGTCGCGCGCCGACCTTCCGCTTTCAGGGGAGGAAAAAGGCACGTGCGATAGCCCTGCCCTTGCAGGTAAGAGGAACAGAAACGTAGGAGACCCGCGATGGTGACTCTCTCCGTCCTCGGCCAGCTCGACATCATCGCCACCGCGAGCGGTGGTGCGGTCCATGTTGTCGCCCCGACGGTCGATCCGTTCGTGTTCCGGCTGTCGGTCTTCGTATTGGCGGTGTTCGTCGGCTACTACGTGGTGTGGTCGGTGACGCCGGCTTTGCACACGCCGCTGATGTCGGTGACCAACGCCATCTCCTCGGTGATCGTGGTGGGCGCGCTCCTGGCGGTCGGCGTCGGGCTCCTCGCCGACGATGCGGGGCCGATCTGGGCGCGCGCGTTCGGCTTCGTCGCGCTCAGCTTCGCCTCGGTGAACATCTGCGGCGGCTTTCTGGTGACCCAGCGCATGCTGGGCATGTACCAGAAGAAAAAGAAATAGCGGCGATGAACCCCAGTCTGGTCGCGCTGCTCTATCTGGTCGCCGGCGCCTTGTTCATCTTGGCGCTGCGTGGCCTGTCGAATCCGGAGACGAGCCGGCGCGGCAACATGCTCGGAATGATCGGCATGGCGATCGCCGTGCTGACGACGCTTGCCGCGCATCCGCCGCAGGGCCTGGGCGCCTGGGGACTGGTGGTCGCCGGCGCAGCGCTCGGCGGCGGCACCGGGGCGGTGGTGGCGCGGCGGGTGCCGATCACGGCGATGCCGCAGCTCGTCGCCGCTTTCCACTCGCTGGTCGGCATGGCCGCGGTGCTGGTCGCGGCGGGAGCGCTCTATGCGCCGGCGGCCTTCGGCATCGGCGTGGTCGGCAATATCCATACCCAGAGCCTGATCGAGATGTCGCTCGGGGTTGCGATCGGCGCCATCACCTTCACCGGCTCGGTCATCGCCTTCCTCAAGCTTGACGGGCGCATGAGCGGAAAGTCGATCATCCTGCCGGGACGGCACGCCATCAACATCGCGCTCGCGGTGGCGATCGTCCTGCTGATCGTCTGGTTCGTGCGCAGCGAGCATCATCCGGCGTTCTGGCTGCTGGCATTGGCGGCGTTCCTGCTCGGCGGCCTGATCATCATCCCGATCGGCGGCGCCGACATGCCGGTGGTGATCTCGATGCTCAATTCCTATTCCGGATGGGCGGCGGCGGGCATCGGCTTCACGCTCGGAAATTCGGCCTTGATCATCACCGGCGCCCTGGTCGGCTCCTCGGGCGCGATCCTCTCCTACATCATGTGCAAGGGCATGAACCGCTCGTTCATTTCGGTCATCCTCGGCGGCTTCGGCGGCGAAACGGCGACGGCAGCGGCTGGCGGCGAGAATCGCGCGGTAAAGCAGGGCTCGGCGGAGGATGCCGCCTTCATCCTCAAGAACGCCTCGAAAGTGATCATCGTTCCCGGCTACGGCATGGCGGTGGCGCAGGCGCAGCACGCGCTGCACGAGATGACGGACAAGCTCAAGGCGGACGGAGTGGAGATCAAATACGCGATCCATCCGGTGGCCGGCCGCATGCCCGGCCACATGAACGTGCTGTTGGCGGAAGCCAATGTGCCTTACGACGAGGTATTCGAACTCGACGACATCAACTCGGAATTCGCGCAGGCCGACGTCGCCTTCGTCATCGGCGCCAACGACGTGACCAATCCGGCGGCGAAGGAAAACCCGTCCTCGCCGATCTTCGGCATGCCGGTGCTCGAAGTGTGGAAAGCCAAGACGGTCATGTTCGTCAAGCGCTCGCTCTCCTCCGGCTATGCCGGCATCGACAACAGCCTGTTCTATCGCGACAACACGATGATGCTGTTCGGCGACGCCAAGAAGATGACCGAAGAGATCGCCAAGAGATTATGAGCAAAGCACGTCGGTCAGCCGAATCCCGTATCATCGCGCTCCATTGAGCCGCGCTGGGCGGGTAAAATTCCATCCGCATGCCGCCCCGAGACCTGCTATTGTCGTGCCATGATCGTGCTCATCGACAATTACGACAGTTTCACCTTCAACTTGGTGCATTTCCTCGGCGAATTGGGGGCGCAGGTTCGCGTCTATCGCAACGACAAGATCACCAGCGCCGCCGTCGCCGCCGCCGATCCCGAGGCGATCGTGCTCTCGCCCGGCCCTTGCACGCCGAATGAAGCCGGCATTTGTCTCGATCTGATCGCGGCGGTGGCGACGAAAATCCCCATCCTCGGCGTCTGCCTCGGCCACCAGGCCATCGGGCAAGCCTTTGGCGGCCGCGTGGTGCGGGCGCCCGCCCCGGTGCACGGCAAGCTCTCGGAGATCCGCCACCATGGCGGCGGCGTTTTCCGCGGCATCAACGCGCCGTTCAAGGCGACGCGCTATCATTCTCTCGTCGTCGAGCGGACGAGCCTGCCCGCCGAGTTGACGGTGACCGCGGACACCGCGGACGGCCTCGTCATGGGGCTCGCGCACGCGCGGCTGCCGGTGCACGGCGTGCAATTCCATCCCGAAAGCATCGCCTGCGAGCACGGTCACCTGATGCTGAAGAACTTTCTCGACATCGCCGCGTCCTGGAATGCATCGAACGGGCGCCGTGAGGCTCCGTCCCCGTCCTTCCCTCTGCGGCAAGCCGGGGAGGAAAGGCACGGCGTGCCGGCGCGGGCGAATTGAGGATTTCGCCGTGACCGATCAGTTCAGGGCGCTCATCGGCAAGGTCGCGACCGGTGTCACGCTCACGCGCGAGGAGGCGGCGAGCGCCTTCGAGCAGATGATGTCGGGAGAAGCGACACCCTCGCAAATGGGCGCGCTGTTGATGGCGCTGCGGGTGCGCGGGGAGACCGTCGAGGAGATCACCGGCGCGGTCAGCGCCATGCGCGGCAAAATGCTGCGCGTCGTCGCCCCGCCCGACGCCATCGACGTCGTCGGCACCGGCGGCGATGCTTCGGGCTCCTACAACATCTCGACTTGCGCCGCGCTCATTGTCGCCGGCGCCGGCGTTCCCGTTGCCAAGCACGGCAACCGGGCGCTGTCTTCGCGCTCGGGCGCCGCCGACGTGCTCTCGGCGCTCGGCGTGAAGATCGATCTGACGCCGGAGGCGATCGCGCGCTGCATCCGCGAGGCCGGGATCGGATTCATGTTCGCACCCGTGCACCACCCGGCGACGAAGAACGTCGCGGCGACCCGTGTCGAGCTCGGTACGCGCACGATCTTCAACCTGCTCGGCCCGCTGTCCAACCCGGCCGGCGTGCGGCGGCAGATGATCGGCGTGTTCTCGCGGCAATGGACGCAGCCGCTGGCGCAGGTGCTGAAAAATCTCGGCGCCGAGCGCATCTGGGTGGTGCATGGCTCGGACGGGCTCGATGAGATCACCACTGCCGGGCCGACCAGCGTCGCCGCGCTCGCGGACGGCACCGTGACGAACTTCGAGATTTCGCCCGAGGAGGTTGGTTTGCGCAGAGTCAAGCCGGAAGCTTTGCGCGGCGGCGACGCGGCGGCGAACGCCACGGCGCTGCGGGGCGTTCTTGCCGGCGAGGACTCCGCCTTTCGCGAGATCGCGGTTTTGAATGCGGCGGCCGCACTCGTGGTCGCCGGCAAAGCCGACAGCCTCAAGGAGGGGGTCCATCTCGCCGCCCGATCGATCGACTCCGGTGAAGCCGAAGGGCGGCTCGATCGCCTGATCTCGGTCTCGAACGATGCCTGACATTCTGGCCGAAATCGCCGCCTACAAGCGCGAAGAGATCGCCGCGGCGAAATGCCGGCGCCCGCTCGCGACGCTCGAACGCGAGGCCCGGGCCGCGCCCGCGCCGCGCGGCTTTTTGCACGCGATCAAGGGGCGGCTCGACGCGGGCGAGTACGCGCTCATCGCCGAGATCAAGAAGGCGAGCCCGTCGAAGGGACTGATCCGGCGACAATTCGATCCGCCGGCGCTCGCCGCGGCCTACGCCGCCGGCGGCGCCACCTGCCTTTCGGTGTTGACCGACGCGCCGTCCTTTCAGGGCTCGCTCGATCATCTGCATCAGGCGCGCGCGGCCTGCGCCCTGCCGGTGCTGCGCAAGGATTTCATGTACGACCCCTATCAGGTGGTGGAGGCGCGCGCGGCCGGCGCCGATTGCATCCTCATCATCATGGCCGCGGTCGAAGACGCCTGTGCGGCCGAGCTCGAGGCCGCGGCGTTCGCCCTCGGCATGGACGCGCTCGTCGAGGTCCACGATGGGGAGGAGCTTGCGCGGGCCCTTCGCCTGAAATCTCCGCTTATCGGGATAAACAACCGTAATCTAAATACTTTCAAAACAGCGCTCGAAACCTGTCAGCAATTGGCGCGGCTCGTTCCTGGCGATCGCGTGGTCGTTGGCGAGAGCGGCATTGTTGCGCCCGGCGATCTCGCCCAGCTCGCCGCGGCCGGCATTGCGGCGTTCCTCGTCGGCGAGAGCTTGATGCGGCAGGACGACGTCGCCGCGGCAACGCGCGCGCTCATCGCGCACAAACCCCCTCCTTTCCCTCTCCCACTTGCGAGGGAGGGAAAGGAGAGCTCGGCCAGGTGATGGAATGGCGCGGCGGCGGACTCTCACCCATCTTGGCGCTCGCGGGCAAGCGCGCATGGTCGACGTTTCGGCAAAGACCGTAACCGAACGCGAGGCGCTCGCGGAGGGCCGCGTGGTGATGCAACCGGAAACGCTCGCTATCGTGCGCAGCGGCGACGCGAAGAAGGGAGACGTGCTCGGCGCCGCCCGCATCGCCGGCATCATGGCGGCCAAACGCACCCACGAATTGATTCCGCTTTGCCATCCGCTTCCGATCTCGCAGGTCGAGGTCGATGTCGGCTCCGATGCCAAGCTGCCCGGCGTCGCCGTCCGGGCGCGGGTGAAGGTCACGGCCAAAACCGGAGTCGAGATGGAGGCGCTCACCGCCGTCGCCGTCGCCTGCCTCACCGTCTACGACATGGTGAAGGCGCTCGACCGCGGCATGCGCATCGAGGGTATCCGGCTCATCGAGAAGCGCGGCGGCCGCAGCGGCAATTATCGCGTGAAGGAGTAAGCCGTGGCGTTGCTGTCGGTCGCCGACGCGCTTGAACGCGTGCTCGCGCACGCCTCCCCGCTGCCGGCCGAGGACGTGCCGCTCGCCGCTGCGGATGGCCGCGTGCTCACCTCCGATCTCAAGGCGCTGCGCACGCAGCCGCCGGCCGACGTATCGGCCATGGACGGCTATGCGGTGCGCGCCGCCGACGCGGCCAATGTTCCGGCGCAGCTCAAAGTCGTGGGCGAAGTCGCCGCCGGCCGGCCGTTCACCCGCCCGATCGGTGTCGGCGAAGCGGCGCGCATTTTTACCGGCGGGGTGATGCCGGTGGGCGCCGACACGGTGGTGATCCAGGAATTCGCCAAACGCGACGGCGATCATGTCGT
Source organism: Xanthobacteraceae bacterium (assembly GCA_030037105.1). The sequence continues at coordinate 1,477 of JASHRY010000361.1, read as the reverse complement.
GGTGGAGAAACCGGCGGCCAAGGGCCGCCATATCCGCGTGCAAGGGCTCGACTTCAAGGCGGGCGAGACGCTGCTCAATGCCGGCCGTCGGCTCTCGGCGCGCGACCTCACGCTGGCCGCGGCGATGAACCATCCGCTCGTGCCGGTGCATCGGCGGCCGAAAATCGCGCTGTTCGCGACCGGCGACGAACTAGTGCCGCCGGGTGCGCAGCCGGCGGCGGGCCAGATCGTCTCCTCCAATACCTTTGCGATTGCGGCGCTCGCCCGCGCGGAAGGAGCCGACGTCGCCGATTTGGGCATCGTCGCCGACCGGCTCGACGACACGATCGCGGCGGTCCGGCGCGCGCGCGATCTTGGCGCCGATATCCTGGTGACGACCGGCGGCGCTTCCGTCGGCGATTACGACCTCGTTCAGGCAGCGTTCGCCGCCGAAGGCATGGAACTGTCGTTCTGGAAATTGGCGCTGCGGCCCGGGCGGCCGCTCATGCATGGACGGCTCGGCGCGACACAGGTGCTCGGCGTCCCGGGCAATCCGGTGTCGGCATTCGTTTGCGCGTTCCTCTTCCTCGTGCCGCTCATCCGCCGCCTTGCCGGGCGCACCGATCTCGCGCCGCCGACCGAATCGGCGCTGCTCGGCTGCGACCTTCCGGCCAATGACGAGCGCGCCGACTATCTGCGGGCAACGCTGAGGCAAGGCCCGAATGGGCCTGTCGCGACCCCCTTTCCGATCCAAGACAGTTCCATGATGGCGCCTCTCGCCAAGGCCGATTGTCTCGTCATTCGAAATCCTTATGAGCTTGCGAGGATTGCCGGCAGCCGCTGCCCGATCCTCAGGCTCGATCGTTAAGCGGGCGTTGGGATCGCGGCTCGACTTCTTCACTGCAAATTAAATGGTTGCGGAACACATATGGAACGGATAGCGTCCGTTCATGATTTGTTTCGATTCGGGGATCGGATCGTCGTCCGTTCACCCGGCCAGACGGGGAAGCGCCGATGCTCACGCGCAAGCAAGCCGAACTCTTGCGGTTCATCCATGAGCGCCTCAAAGAGGCGGGCGTCCCGCCTTCCTTTGATGAGATGAAAGACGCGCTCGATCTGCGCTCGAAGTCGGGCATCCATCGCTTGGTCACGGCGCTCGAGGAACGGGGCTTCATTCGCCGCCTGCCGAACAGGGCGCGGGCCATCGAGGTGATCAAGCTCCCCGAGTCGGTCGCGCACGGCATCGCCTCCGGCCGCTCGCGCGGGTTTACCCCAAGCGTCATCGAGGGCAATCTCGGCCGCGTGCGCACCGCCGCGGAGGACGAAGGCGGCCGGCCGGTCGCCGTGCCGGTGATGGGCCGCATCGCCGCCGGCACGCCGGTCGAAGCGATCCAGACCCGCAGCCACACCATCAATATGCCGCCGGACCTCCTCAGCACGGGCGAGCATTTCGCCCTCGAAGTGCGCGGCGATTCGATGATCGAGGCCGGCATCCTCG
>JASHRY010000360.1 GCA_030037105.1 Xanthobacteraceae bacterium | reverse complement strand
GGAAAGCGCGCCAGCACCGCCTGCACCAGAGGATCGCCGCGCACCCCGTCCTTCAGCGCGGCTTGGCGCATGTCCGCCTGCGCCCGCAGGCTTGCCATGCCCGGCTCGGCGGAGACGATGACCATCCAGCGCCGGCCGGTCCAATCGCTGAGTTTCTTTGAGAGTTCGCCGACGAGCGTCTTCGGCGCGCTTGCTTCGAGGCCGATCTCCAGCCGGCCGTCCTCGAAGCGTACCAGCCGCACGTCGCGTTCGAGCGCGCTTTTGATCGCGAGGTCGCGTTTCTCGGCGGCGAGCGCGACCAGGTCCGCGAAGCTGGCGAGCGCCCGCGCCGGCGCGCGCGAAGCTTCGCCGCGGGCGAGTGGCTCATGCGCCGGCGCTTCGGCCGGAGCAGCGGCCGAAGCGAGCGCGCCGCGGCCGCTTCCGCGCGGTATATCCGGGCGCGTCGGCATCTCCGGCCGCGATAACGGCGGGCCGCCCGGCGCCGGCCCCCCGCCATTGCCGCGCGTCGCCTCGCCGAGCGAGCGGATCACTTCGTCGGGCGTCGGCAAGTCGGCGGCATAGGCGATGCGGACCAGTACCATGTCCGCGGCCGCCAGCGGCCGCCCGGCGGCCGCGACCTCCTCGAGGCCCTTGAGCAGCATCTGCCAGGTCCGCGCCAGAACCCGCATCGAGAGCTTGGCCGCGAACGCGCGCCCGCGCGTACGCTCCGCTTCGGTAAGCGAAACGTCGTCGGCCAAGGCAGGCACTACTTTCATCCGCGTCACGAAGTGAGTGAACTCGGCAAGATCGGCGAGCACCATCGCCGGATCGGCGCCGGTATCGTACTGGTCGCGCAGCTCCTGCAACGCGCGAGGCAGATCGGCGCGCATCAGCGCTTCGAAGAGATCGATGACGCGGGTGCGGTCGGCAAGCCCGAGCATCTGCCGCACGTCCTCGGCGCGCACGGCCCCCGCGGCGTGCGCGGTCGCCTGATCGAGCAGCGACAGCGCGTCGCGCACGGAGCCTTCCGCGGCGCGCCCAATCAACGCCAAGGCCTCCGCTTCGGCCGCGATCGCCTCCTTGGCGGCAATAGCGTGGAGATGCTTCACCAACAGCGACGTATCCACGCGGCGCAGATCGAAACGCTGGCAGCGCGAGAGCACGGTGATCGGGACCTTGCGGATTTCGGTCGTCGCGAAAACGAACTTCGCGTGCGGCGGCGGCTCTTCCAGCGTCTTCAAGAGCGCGTTGAAGGCGGCGCCGGAGAGCATGTGCACCTCGTCGAGGATGTAGACCTTGTAGCGGGCCGAGACCGGCGCGTAGCGGATGGCATCGTTGATCGCGCGCACGTCCTCAACGCCGTTGTGGGACGCCGCATCCATTTCGATGACGTCGAGGTGCCGGCTCTCCATGATCGCCGGGCAGTGGATGCCGAGGACCGGCATGTTGATTGTCGGCGCGGTGATGGAACCGTCCGGCAGTTGGTAATTGAGCGCGCGAGCCAAGATACGCGCCGTCGTCGTCTTGCCGACGCCGCGCACGCCGGTGAGAATCCAAGCTTGCGGGATGTGCCCGGCCTCGAAGGCGTTCGAGATCGTGCGCACCATCGCGTCCTGGCCGATCAGATCGGCGAAGGTCGCCGGCCGGTATTTGCGCGCGAGCACGCGATAGGAAGCGGAGGAGGTGGTCGCGTCGTCCATCGTATGAAACGTAGCCTGGCTCGGGCGAAGAGAAACCGGGGAGGCGTGCGGGCCTCTCGATCGTTCCCGGATTTCGCTTCGCTCGATCCGGGATTCATCCGCATGAGCGGCGGGAGGCTGACGAGCGACCCGAACCGCGCTCGTTAGGGCTGCTTCCTTCCGGACCTGACCCGGTTGGCGAGTGGCCCGTCCACCGCCAACCTCCCGCTTCTATATCGGCCGCGGATGGCGGGAAAGCAAGCGGCGCACTGTCCGGCTGTGGGCTGTGGAGCGCCGGTCTTCATCTTCCCGGCTCGCCGGGGTGGAATCACGGCGGCGCTACGAAGCGCGCGGCAAGGCCGCGCCGAACCCGTTCGGAATCTCGATATCGACTTCGAGCGTCGACACCGACTTGCCGCGGTCCATCTTGATCTGCACCTTGTCGGGCTCGAAGGAGACGTGCCGGCTGATGACGGCGAGTATCTCTTCGCGCAGGATGCCGAGGAGATCGGGCTGGCTGCGCGCGATGCGCTCGTGCGCGAGCAGGATTTGCAGGCGTTCGCGCGCCACCGGCGCGGAGCCGCGTCGAAACAGGTTGAACAGGATCATGCCGCTTTCCGTCCGAACAGCATATTGAGAAAGCCTCGGCTTTCGCCGGGAACAAGCATGGGGACGTTCATCCCCTTGAGCCGGCGCGCGGCGTCGAAATAGGCGCGCGCGGGGGCGCTCTGCGCGTTGTTGAGCGTCACCGGCGAGCCGACGTTCGAAGCGCGCAGCACCTCTTCGCTCTCGGGAATGATGCCGAGGAGCGGCGTCGACAGGATTTCCAGCACGTCGTCGATCGACAGCATCTCGCCGCGGGCGGCGCGCGAGGGTTGGTAGCGCGTGATCAGCAGGTGCTTGTCGACGCGCTCGCCGCGCTCCGCCTTTATCGTCTTCGCATCGAGGAGCCCGATAATGCGGTCGGAATCTCGCACCGACGACACTTCCGGATTGGTGACGATGATCGCGGCATCGGCGTGCCGCATCGCCAGCGCCGCGCCGCGCTCGATCCCGGCCGGGCTGTCGCAGATGATCCAGTCGAATTTCTTCCGCAGCTCGGCGATGACCCTGGAGACGCCGTCCTCGGTGAGCGCATCCTTGTCGCGCGTTTGCGACGCGGGAAGAAGGACGAGATTCTCCAAACGCTTGTCGCGAATGAGCGCCTGCGGCAGCTTGGCGACGCCTTGGATGACGTTGATCAGATCGAAGACCACGCGTCGCTCGGCGCCGAGCATCAGGTCGAGGTTTCGCAAGCCGACGTCGAAATCGATGACGACGACGTTCTCGCCTTCATGGGCGAGCGCGGCGCCCAGCGCGGCGGTCGATGTGGTCTTGCCGACGCCACCTTTGCCCGATGTCACGACCAAGACCTGCGCCATATTTTGCTACCTTTCCCTGGTTCCTTGACGGAGCATGATCTT
>JASHRY010000359.1 GCA_030037105.1 Xanthobacteraceae bacterium | reverse complement strand
GCCATGACGGCTTCCTCGAGCGCGGCGTTGCCGGCGCGCTCGCCGATGCCGTTGACGGTGCACTCGATCTGCCGCGCGCCGGCGCGCACGCCGGCGAGCGAGTTCGCCACCGCCATGCCGAGGTCGTCGTGGCAATGCACGGAAAAGCGCGCCTGATCGGAATTCGGCACCCGCTCGCGCACCATCTTGATGAGGGCGAAATATTCCTCCGGCACCGCGTAGCCGACGGTGTCGGGAATATTGATGGTGGTGGCGCCGGCCTTGATCGCCGCCTCGACGCAGCGGCAGAGGAAATCGCGCTCGGTGCGGGTGCCGTCCTCGCACGACCATTCGACGTCGTCGGTGTAGCCGCGCGCCCGCGTCACCGAGGCGATCACCATCTCGTAGACCTGCTCGGGCTCCAGCTGCAGCTTCCACTTCATGTGCACCGGCGAGGTGGAGATGAAGGTGTGGATGCGCGATCGCCGCGCCGGCTTGACCGCTTCGCCGGCGCGGTCGATGTCCTGGGAACCGGCGCGCGCGAGCGCACAGACCACGGCGGTCTTGGCGCGCCTGGCGATCTCGTTGACGGCGGCGAAGTCCCCTTCCGACGCGATCGGGAAGCCGGCCTCGATGATATCGACGCCCATCGTGTCGAGCAGCTCGGCGACTTCGAGCTTCTCCTCATGCGTCATGGTCGCGCCGGGACATTGCTCGCCGTCGCGCAAGGTGGTGTCGAAAATGACGACGCGGTCCTTCTCGGACTTGATCGGCGTGGTCATGGCTGAAATCCTTCTCTCGCTTGCGCCCGTCAAAGTGCGCAGTTCTGGGCGGTCCGGGCGCTCATGGGTTCCGGGCTCGATCGACCCCCTGAGCGCCCAGGCGCAAACGCCCGGCCGGCGCTCAGGGGACGCTAAGGAGCAGGAGTCCGCGGAGAATGAGGGCAGCGCCGGAAGAGGCCGCATCGGCCGCCCGGTCGATCCTACAGCTATGGTGGCGCGGCGCCATCATCTGCCCTCGTCGGCCCCCCAAGGGTCGGGGGAGTCGGTAAAGACCGCGTTAACCTCAACCTTTTAGCGGAAGACGCGGCGCCGAGGCAAGCTCGCCTCAGCGCGGCGCTTGCGCCTTCAGCGCGCGTTCCACGGCCCTGAGCTCGGTCAGGGCCTTGCCTTGGACCTTGGGAAATTCGAGCTTAAGGTCTTCCAGCGCCGCGATGATCGCCTCGGAAACCACGAGCCAAGCGACGTGCTTGTGATCGGCGGGCACGACGTACCAGGGCGCATAAGACGTCGAGGTCGCGCGGATCATGTCCTCGTAGACCGCCATGTATCTGTCCCAGAGCTTGCGCTCGGCAACATCATTCATCGAGAACTTCCAGCGCTTGCCCGGCTGTTCGAGCCGCGCCAGGAAACGCTTGCGCTGCTCCTCCTTGGAAACGTGCAAATGGAATTTCAGGATGAGCGTGCCGTTGCGCACCAGGTGGCGCTCGAACGCGCAAATCTCCTTGAAGCGGTGCTTCCAGATGTCTTCGGTGACAAATCGCGGCGGCAACTTCTCGCCCGCGAGCACCTGCGGATGCACGCGAACGACGAGCACTTCTTCGTAATAGGAACGATTGAAGATGCCGATCCGCCCGCGCTGCGGCAGCCGCGTGGCGGCACGCTGCAGAAAATCGTATTGCAGCTCCTCATCGCTCGGCCGCCTGAAGGCATGCACCTCGCAGCCCTGCGGATTGACGCCGGACATCACATGCTTGACGACGCTGTCCTTGCCGGCCGCGTCCATGGCCTGCAACACCACGAGCACCGCCCAGCGGTCCTGGGCGTAGAGTCGCTCCTGCAGGTCGGCGAGCCGGCCCACGCCGTCGGCGAGCATCGTCTTGACGTCGTCCTTGTCGAGGGCCAGCCCGAAGCTCTCGGCCGGATCGCGGTCGCCAAGCCGGAAGCGGTCCGGCCTGTCGATCCGGCAATGCTTGAGGATCTTGGGGAGCTTCATCTCTTCTCAAACCGCCGGCGAAGCGGGCGGCAAATCAGTTCCGGCTCTTGTCCACCAGCGCCCGCTCCTTGAGCCCAAAGGGCTCGCTCCGCGAGCCCGTCTCGACGCAAATGCGTGGATCAATTCCGCGACCGATCCACCAGCGCCCGCTCCTTTATCCACGGCATCATCGTCCGCAGCTTGGCGCCGATCTCTTCGATCGGATGGGCGACGCATTTGCCGCGCATGGCCTTGAACGAGGTCTGGTTGACCTTGTTCTCCAGCATCCAGTCCTTGACGAATTTGCCGGACTGGATGTCGGCGAGGATGCGCTTCATCTCCGCGCGGGTCTTGTCATCGACCACGCGCGGGCCGGAGACGTATTCGCCGTACTCCGCCGTGTTGGAGACCGAGTAGTTCATGGTGGCGATGCCGCCCTCGTAGATCAGGTCGACGATCAGCTTCACCTCGTGCACGCACTCGAAATAGGCCATTTCGGGCGCGTAGCCGGCTTCGACCAAAGTCTCGTAGCCGGCCTTCATCAGCTCGACCAAGCCCCCGCACAGCACCGTCTGCTCGCCGAACAGGTCGGTTTCGCATTCCTCGCGGAACGTCGTCTCGATGATGCCGGCGCGGCCGCCGCCGATCGCGGCGCCGTAGGACAGGCAGAGGTCGTGGGCGTTGCCGGAAGCGTCGCGATGCACCGCCATCAGCATCGGCACGCCGGCGCCGCGCTGATACTCGGCGCGCACGGTGTGGCCCGGTCCCTTGGGCGCGATCATCATCACGTCGAGATCGCCGCGCGGCTCGATTAGGTTGAAATGGATGTTGAGCCCGTGCGCGAACATCAGCGCCGCGCCGTCCTTCATGTTGGCGCGCAGTTGGCTGCCGTAGATGTCGGCCTGCAGCTCGTCGGGCGTGAGCATCATCATCACGTCGGCCCATTTGGCGGCCTCGGCGACCTCCATGACCTTGAACTTTTCGGCTTGCGCCTTCTTGACCCCCTGCGAGCCTTTGCGCAAAGCCACGGCGACGTTCTTGACGCCGGAATCGCGCAGATTGAGCGCATGAGCGTGGCCCTGGCTGCCATAGCCGATGATGGCGACCTTCCTGCTCTTGATCAGGTTCAGGTCGGCGTCGCGGTCATAATAAACGCGCATGGTGTTCGTCCTTACTCAGGCCAGTACCGTACTGGCAATGACAACGTTGCTTCGATTCTGCAAGCGCAGGCGGAAAATCTTCGGCCGGATGGATCAGGCCAACCTCAATTTTCTTCCGACCCGCGGCTGATAGCAATCAAATTAAGCCCGAGCAACGTGGCCAGACGCCCCCGCACCTCATCGAGGATTTCGTCCGGTACGCGA
>JASHRY010000048.1 GCA_030037105.1 Xanthobacteraceae bacterium | reverse complement strand
CGCGAGGAGCGGGTGCGCATGACGCGGCTGCGGGCGACCATCGCGCGCCGGCTCAAGGATGCGCAAAACACCGCCGCCATGCTCACGACCTTCAACGAGGTCGATATGACGCAGGTGATGGCGCTGCGCAGCCAGTACCGCGACCTGTTCGAGAAGAAGCACGGGACAAAGCTCGGCTTCATGGGCTTTTTCGTGCGCGCCTGCGTTGAGGCGCTCAAGGAAATCCCCGCCGTCAACGCCGAGATCGACGGCACCGACATCGTCTACAAGAACTACTACCATATCGGCATCGCGGTCGGCACCGAGCGCGGCCTAGTCGTGCCGGTGGTGCGCGACTGCGATCTGAAATCGCTTGCCGAGATCGAGAAGGCGGTCGCCGATGCCGGCCGCCGCGCCCGCGACGGATCGCTGAAGATCGAGGAGCTGCAGGGCGGCACCTTCACCATCACCAACGGTGGCGTCTACGGCTCGCTGATGTCGACGCCGATCCTCAACGCGCCGCAATCCGGCATCCTCGGCATGCACAAGATCGAGGAGCGGCCGATGGCGGTCAACGGCAAGATCGAAATTCGGCCGATGATGTATCTCGCGCTCTCTTACGACCACCGCCTCGTCGACGGCCGCGAGGCGGTGACGTTCCTGGTGCGGGTGAAGGAAAGCCTGGAGGACCCGGCGCGGCTGGTGCTGGATTTGTAATCATGCCCGCCTTGGTGGTCGCCGAAGGGGTGCGAATTCGGTTCTATCTTCAAAGTACCCGCCACTGCATTTTCACGCCGTCTTCGCCGAGTATCGAGCACAGATCGGAATCGAGCCTCTGTCTTTTGAACGGAACTTGCCGCCAGCGAAGCTTGCAACGTGCTATTCTGGGTGAAACTGCGGACAATTGGAGCTGTTCAAGCGGAGTGGCTCGTATACGCGGGTTAAGTTGCTCGGCTTTCAGGACTGATAGAGGACCGATACGCTTCGTTCCGGCTTTGTGAGCGATTCATGCCCTACGACCTCATCGTCATCGGCAGCGGTCCCGGCGGCTATGTCTGCGCGATCCGCGCGGCGCAGCTCGGCCTGAAGACGGCCGTGGTCGAGAAGCGGGCGACCTTCGGCGGCACCTGTCTCAATGTCGGCTGCATCCCCTCGAAGGCGATGCTGCACGCCTCGGAGCTTTATGAAGAGGCCGGCCACGACTTTGCGCAAATGGGGATCAAAGTCGGCAAGCCGAGCGTCGATCTTGCCGCGCTCATCAAATACAAGGAGCAGAACGTCGACAGCAACGTCAAGGGCGTCGAGTTCTTGTTCAAGAAGAACAAGATCGAAACGTTTCACGGCGCCGGCTCGATCGCCGCGCCCGGCAAGGTCGAGGTGAAGAACGCGGACGGCAAGACGCAGACGCTTGAAAGCAAGAATATCGTCGTCGCCACCGGCTCGGATGTCGCGCGCCTTCCTGGCATCGACATCGACGAGACGCGCATCGTCTCCTCGACCGGCGCGCTTGAATTCGCCAAGGTGCCGCAGAAGCTGCTCGTCGTCGGCGCTGGCGTCATCGGCCTCGAGCTCGGCTCGGTATGGCGGCGGCTCGGCGCCGAGGTGACGATCGTCGAGTTTCTCGATCACATCCTGCCCGGCGTCGACGGCGAGGTGGCGCGACAATTCCAGCGCCTGCAGCAGAAGCAGGGGATCGCCTTCAGGCTTTCCTCGAGAGTCGCCGGCGTCGACGCGTCCGGCAAGGCGCTCAAAGTGAAGGTCGAGCCGGCGGCCGGCGGCGGCGGTGCGGCGGAGGCGGTGGAGGCGGACATCGTGCTCATAGCGATCGGCCGCGTGCCCTACACCGAAGACCTCGGCCTCGATGCGCTCGGCGTGCGACGGGACAATCGCGGCCGCATCGTCGTCGATCCGCGTTTCCGCACCAGCGTCTCCGGCGTTTACGCCATCGGCGATGTCATTGCCGGCCCGATGCTCGCGCACAAGGCGGAAGAGGAGGGCGTCGCGGTCGCGGAAATTCTCGCCGGGCAGGCCGGCCATGTGAACTACGAGGTCATTCCTAACGTCGTCTATACGTTTCCGGAAATCGCCTGCGTCGGCCGGAGCGAAGAGGAGTTGAAGGAAGCCGGCATCGCCTACAAGGTCGGCAAATTTCCTTTCACCGCCAACAGCCGCGCCCGGGTGAACCTCGCGACCGACGGGTTCGTCAAGATATTGGCCGACGCCAAGACCGATCGCGTGCTCGGCGTGCACATCCTCGGACCCGACGCCGAAACGATGATCGCGGAGGCTGCGATTGCCATGGAGTTCGGCGCCTCCGCCGAGGATATCGCGCGCTCTTGTCACGCTCATCCGACGCTGAACGAAGCGATGAAGGAAGCGGCGCTGGCGGTCGCCAAACGGGCGATCAACTTCTGAGACGCCGGCGTCATGCGAGCCAACGCCCGCGCATGGTCGCGCGGCCCGATGACAGGCTCCGCGAAGCAATCGAGCTTCGCTACTTGCGCCGCGCCAGCGGCTGGATTGCCTCGGCGCTGCGCCCCGCGCGATGACGAGTGGATCGCGGCGCCGCGCGGTCATTCAACGACGATTTTGACCTCGCTGCCCGGTTTCAGCCGTTCGCCCGGCTCGAGGCCGTTGAGCACGCGGAAACGCTCCACTTGACGGTCGGCAACGGCCATTCGGCTTGCCAGCTTCTCGACTGTATCGCCGGGCCGGACCGTCACCACTTGCAGGCGCAGCGGCTTCGCCGCCTCAATCTCGGCGAGGCTCATGCGCCGGAACGTGCCGACCGACTCGCGGAAGGTGCGGTCGATCTCCGGCGTGAGATGCTTGGCGGCGAAGATGAAGCGATAGACGTCGCTGCCGAAGCGGATGGCGTAGAGCCGGAAGTCCCATTGATCGCCCTTGGCGGCGGCGGTGGCGGCAGGAAAACCGTTAATAGTGATGTCCGCGACGGTGGCGGGATTGATGTTCTCGATCCAACCGGAGGTGAGATAGGCCGCGAGCGTCTGCTCGGCGGGAACGCGGACCACGTCGAGGCGCAGCGCCTCGCCGCCGCCATGCTTGACGCCGAGCACGGCCTGCGCCGTGTTGTCGAGCGTGAAGCCTTCGGGCGCGGTGAAGGTGAAGCCCAGCCGCGGATGCAGGAAGCGGCGGCCGCGCACGAAGCCTTCGCTCGGATCCTCGCCGAACACGATGCCGTCGATGCTGGCGAGATAGGCGTCCTTGTCGCGCGCGCCGCTGCGGGCCGGACTGCCGTACTGGCGGGCATTGGCGAGCGCGTTGGTGACCCGCTCCGGAGTCGCCGGATGCGAAGACAAAAAGTCCGGCGCGCGCGGATCGATGGCACCGTTTTGCCGCGGCTTGAGCGCGGAATTCTGCTCCATCGAGGTGAGGAATCGGACCGCGCCATAGGGGTCGTAACCGGCGCGCGCGGCGATGCCGATGCCGATGGCGTCCGCCTCGAACTCCTGGGCGCGGGAGAAGCTCGCAAGCGCGAGCTTCGACTTGGCGAGCGCCAGCGCGCCCTCTTGCGGGTCGCTGATGACGTCGGTGACCACGCGATTCACCAGCGCGGTCTGGCGCTCCTGCTGCTCGCGGATCGCGGCGTGGCGCGCGATCACATGTCCCATTTCATGGGCGAGCACGGAGGCGAGTTCGGATTCGTCATTGGCAAGAGCAACGAGGCCGCGCGTGACGTAAAGCTGCCCCGAGGGCAGGGCGAAGGCATTGATCGCCGGCGAATTAAGCATGGTGACTTTGTAATGCAAGTCGGGCCGCTCGGACGCCGCAACCAGGCGATCGACGGCGTGCTCGATCATGCTTTGCAGTCGGGGATCGTTGTAAACGCCGCCATAGGTGGCAAGGATGCGCTGATGCTCGCGCAACGCCGCCGGAGACATGGCGGCTTCCGCTTCCGCCGGCTTTGCCGGCGCCGACAGCGAAGCCTGCGTCGCAACGGGCGAAGGCACCGCCGCGCAGGCCGCAAGAATAAGCGCGGTCGCGGCGATGCCCGCATGGGCAAGCCGAACGCGCACCGTCGCCATGGCCGCCGATTCGATCACCGTCTTACCCGTCCATCGCGCGCGGCAATCACTCGCGGTCGATCAGCTCGATCTGCTCGGGGCGCGCCGCCTCGATCCACGGCCCGCCGCGCTCTTCGATCCATCCGCGCACCCGGACGCGCCAGCCCGCGAGCTTTTTCGGCTCGAGGCCCGCCGCCGTGAAGTTGCGCGCGTTTCGCTTCAGGATCGTAACAGTGAAATCCTCGGTCCACCGCCGCCCGAAATTCACGTAAATCGTGGCGCCGCTTTCGCGCACCGACACCACCTTGCCCTCAACCAATGCGAAGCGGCCCCGCTTGGCCAGCACATCGGCCGGGTTGGCGGCGTTGAGCAAGTCATAATACGAATTGGCCCAGAGGCCAAGCTTGGCCTCCCGCGCGGCGTTTTCGCGGCCGAGGAGTTCCGTGGCGCAGGCGCGATTGCCGACCCGGGTGCCGACGCGGGCAAGGCCGGCGGCGATCAGATCGGCCTCGACGGAACGCCCGCCGTCGCGCGGCGTGGCGGCGTAGGCCACGATCCGCCCGTAGCGATCGGTCGGAATCTCCGCGCGCCTGAGCACGATCTCGGCACCCGCGAGGAGCGCGGCAAGACCGTCCTTCGCCGCCGTGCCGCCCGGCGCCGCGTCCGATTCCTGGGGCGCCGGCAGCGGTGGAACTTCGATCGCGGCGAGGCGGACTTCGCGGCCGTCGTCGAGCACGAAAGTGCGGCCGTCGATGATGCGGCGCGCGGTGCCGCGAGCGATCTCATCGCCGCCGCACGAGCTTGCGCGCTTCGGCGCGTCCTGCGCGCCGGCGCAGAGACATCCGCACAAGATCGCGAATTGAGCCGCCAGTGCCGCAGCCAATACCCCATCCCGCCCACTCATCATCGGCGTCGAGCGAAGGGCCAGAATGCGGCGGCACTGCGGCAACTTCCGGCGCGGGCTTTTCGTCTTTACCCGCCGCCGTGGGAGGAGCGATATGAGAGATTCGTTCCTTCAGCCCGCTTTCCGCTTTATTGCGCCGGTTCGGGCTCCCTTCCCGGTCTCCGCCTGAGTGGCTCTTTTCCCCGGGATCGGCAGCAGCATGGCCTTCCGGCCATCGATCTTCTTGCGGTCCTTCTTGGCAGGTGTGGCGCGCGCGTCTCGCACCACGCTCCGGAAGGCCGCCGCAAGCGCGGCAAGCGCATCGCGCGGCCGGCCGTCCTTGACCCTTGTGTGCAGCAAAACCGGCAAGCGCGGTAAGTCGGGAAGCCCGAGCTTGGGACCTACGTCAATTGCGCCGAACGGCAGCATGCGCGGCGCCAACGCGGCAACGCCGAGCCCGGCCGTGACGGCTGCAGCGACCGCAGCAACGCCGCCGCCGACGAAAATTTCCGTCCAGGGGACACCTGCCGCATCGAGAAGCTTGGCGGCCATCGCACGCACGCCACACGGCTCGGCCAGTGTGGCAACCGGCAGCGGCTCGCCCGCGCGATGCCGCCAGCTTGGCGCTGCGAACCAGCCGAATTTTTCCTCGGTCAGAATTTCTCCGTCGCTCCGCCCGTTATGCAGGCGGACGATCACCGTGTCGAGTTCGCGCCGGTCGAAGCTTTGAATGAGGTCGCCCGACGATCCGATCCGGATGTCGATCAATAGCTGCGGGTCTTGCGCGTTCATGCGCGCGATCAACGCTGGGAGCTCCGGCCCCGCAACATGGTCGCTGATGCCGATGGTAAGGCGCTGCCGGGTCCCGGAAAATTCGGCGAGCGCGCGATCCTGTGCCTCCAGGAGTTCGCGCGCGTGTTCGAGGAAGGCTGCGCCGCGCGCCGAAAGCCGCACGTGGCGGGGCGTCCGCTCGACGAGCCGGCAGCCGAGCCTCGCTTCGAGCCGCTTCAGCTTGAGGCTGATTGCCGCTTGCGTCGTCCGCATCGCTTCGGCCGCGCGGGTGAAGCTGTTGACTTCGGCGATTCGCACGAAAGCCGCAATGGCATCCAGGTCGAGCGGGCGTTCAATCATTTCCATATATTATCGCTGATATCAATATCCATAGCATACCAAAATAGCCGGACGGTATCTAATGTAAAGCCAGGACAAAATGAAAGGACCCGCGATGCCGCTCCTTCACATCTCGCTGCGCGCCGGAAAGCCGCAAGCCTACCGCCAGGCAATCTTCGACAGCCTTTACCGCGCGATGCGGGAAACATTCAACGTGCCCGAAGACGACCAGTTCATGACCATCACGGAGCATGACGCCGCGAACTTCCGCTACGGCGCGTTTTATCTTGACGTCGCCCGAAGCGACGATCTCGTGCTGATCCAGATCGCTGCGAACAACACCCGCACCGTGGAACAGAAGAAAGCGCTGTTCCGGCGGATTGCGGAGTTGCTCGGCAAAAGCCCCGGCATCCGGCCGGAGGACGTGTTCGTGAACCTGGTAGAAGTGGCGAAAGAAAATTGGTCCTTCGGCCACGGCCTCGCGCAATACGCTTGAGGCGACGTCATGTTCGCGCTTGTCGCGGGCAACCGCGTCTTTGGTGCGGGCATTCGCCAAGTCGTGGATGGCCGAGAGAAGCCCGGCTATGACGAATCATACGAAAGCCGCGACGAAACGTAACCCGTCATCCTGAGGAGCGAGCGAGGCGAGCCTCGAAGGATGAAGGCCGAAGCGCCGAGGCCGCCACCCTAAAGCGGTGCGGTGGTCCTTGAGAATTACCCCGCTTTGCGCTGTTTGGCGTGATTGCGCGCGGGCTTGCGGTGCTCCTCGCGGGCGGTTTCGCGCGCGCCTTTCGTGCCGGTGATCGGCAGCAGCATTTCCTTCTGCCCTTCGATTTTCTTGCGGCCCTTCTTGGCGGGCGCGGTGCGCGTGGTGCGGCCGCCGGCGCCGCCGGCATCCGCCTGTACGGAGCGGCGCAGCGCGTCCATGAGATTGATGACTTTGCCGGTCGATTGCTCCTTCGGGATTTCGATCTTTTCGCCCTTGGCTTTTTTCTCGATCAGCTCCTGCAGGGCGTGCTCGTAATGATCCTCGAATTCCTGCGGCTTGAAATGCCCGCTTTTGGTCTCGACGATATGCCGCGCCAAATCCATCATATCTTTGGTCAGCTTCACGTTCGGTATGTCGTCGAAATACTCGCCGGCGTTCCGCACCTCATAGGGAAAACGCAAGAGCGTGCCCATGAGCCCCTTGCCGCGCGGCACCATGGCGATGACGTGCTCGCGGCTCGTGAGCACCACGCGGCCGAGCGCCACCATCTTCATTTGTTCGATGACGTTGCGGATGACGACGAAGGCGTCCTCGCCCACCTTGCCGTCGGGCGCGATGTAATAGGGGCGGATGTTGTAGAGTTCGTCGATCTCGTCGCGGGGCACGAACTCGTCGATGTCGATGGTCTTGGTGCTTTCGATCGCGATCGATGCCAGTTCCTCGTCGGTGATCTCGACGTATTCGCCCTTGGCGACCTCGTAGCCCTTGATGATCTGGTCCGACGGCACCTCCTCGCCGGTTTCCTCGTCGACCTTGCGATAGCGGATGCGGTTGCCGGTCTCGCGGTTGAGCTGATTGAAGCTGATCTTCTCGCGCTCGGAGGTCGCCGGATAAAGAGCGATCGGGCAGGAAACGAGCGAAAGCCGCAAATAGCCTTTCCAATACGCACGCGGGGCCACGGTCCACTCCTCAACTCATGCAACGGAACACCAACGATAGGGAGGATAGCGCGTTCCGGCCGCAAGGTGGAGACGCGCGAGCGCGACGTTTCTGGTTTGTTCCGAAAGCCGCTGCTTCAAGGTAAAATCATCACACCCGATGAGCGGCCCGGGATTCAATGATCGCCGCCGCTCATCAGGCCGTCTTCTGTTCGCTTAGCCCCAGTTCCTTGATCATCTCGTCGCGCATGATGAACTTCTGCACCTTGCCGGTCACCGTCATCGGGAAAGCATCGACGAACTTGATGTAGCGCGGGATCTTGTAATGCGCGATCTGGTCCTTGCAGAAGTCCTGCACCTCTTCGGCGCTGGCGCTGGCGCCGGGCTTGAGCTTCACCCAAGCGCATAGCTCCTCGCCGTATTTCAGGTCGGGCACGCCAACGACCTGGACCGCTTCGATCTTGGGGTGGCGAAACAAGAACTCCTCGACCTCGCGCGGATAGACGTTCTCGCCGCCGCGGATGACCATGTCCTTGATCCGACCGACGATGTTGCAATAGCCCTCCTCGTCGATCGTGGCGAGGTCGCCGGTATGCATCCAGCCGGCGCGATCGATCGCTTCCGCGGTCTTTTCCTCGTCGCCCCAATAGCCGAGCATCACCGAATAGCCGCGCGTGCAGAATTCGCCCGGCGTGCCCGGCGGCACGACGCGGCCGTCGCCGTCGATGATCTTGATCTCGACATGGGGATGCACGCGGCCGACGGTCGAGACGCGGCGCTCGAGCGGATCGTCGCAGGACGTTTGCGTGCTCACCGGGCTCGTTTCGGTCATGCCGTAGGCGATGGTCACTTCGCGCATGTTCATCTCGTTGACGCAGCGCTTCATCACCTCAATCGGGCAGGGCGAGCCGGCCATGATGCCGGTGCGCAGCGAAGCAAGATCGAAACGCTTGAACTCAGGATGGCCGAGCTGGGCGATGAACATCGTCGGCACCCCGTAGAGCGTCGTGCAACGCTCGGCCTCGACCGCCTGCAGCGTCGCCAGCGGATCGAAGCCTTCGGACGGATAGACCATGGCGGCGCCGTGGGTGATGCAGGCCAAATTGCCGAGCACCATGCCGAAGCAGTGGTAAAGCGGCACCGGTATGCAGACGCGGTCGCGATCGGTGAGGCGCAGCGCCTCGCCGATGAAATAGCCGTTGTTGAGGATGTTGTGATGGGTGAGCGTCGCTCCCTTGGGGGCGCCGGTGGTGCCGCTGGTGAATTGGATATTGATCGGGTCGTCGAATTGCAGCTTGGCCGCCAATTGAGCGAGCACGGCGCGATGGCGGTCGCCGCCCATGCCAAACACGTCGTCGAAACGCAGGAAGCCGCGCGCCTCACCTTCGCCGATGCGAATGAGCGTGGTCAGCGTCGGCAGGCGCTTGGCCTGCAATCTGCCCGGAGCGCTGCGGTCGATCTCCGGCGCCAGCTCGCGCAGCATGCCGACATAGTCGCTCGACTTGAACTCATTCGCGGTGACCAGCGCCTTGCAGCCGACCTTGTTGAGCGCGTAGTCCAGTTCGGAGAGCCGGTAGGAGGGATTGATGTTGACCAGGATGAGCCCGGCCTTGGCGGTGGCGAATTGCGTGATCGCCCATTCGGAATTATTCGGCGACCAGATGCCGACGCGATCGCCGGGCGCAAGGCCGAGCGCCAGCAGCCCCGCGGCAAAGGCATCGACCTTGGCTTTCAGTTCGCCATAGCTCCAGTGGATGTTTTGCTGGCGCACGACGAGCGCGTCCCGCTCCTTCCAGCGCGCCGCCGCCTTGTCGAAATGCACGCCGATGGTCTCGCCGATGAGCGGCACGCTCGCGGCGCCGTGCACGTAGCTTTGGGTCAATTCGGCCATAACTTCCTCCCGAGGACGGGCGTCAGCGCGCCGGTCGGACTTGTGTTCGTCAACTTTGGCGCCGCGTCCGGCCGAAGTTTCCGACAAGCGTGCCCGCTTGTCACCTGATTTAGCGTCGCGGCGCGCCTTGGCGGCTGCGGCCCGATGTGAAACTATGGCGCGTTCCCGCTCGCGGTCCCGTAGCTCAGCCGGATAGAGCAGCGGTTTCCTAAACCGAAGGTCACAGGTTCGAGTCCTGTCGGGACCGCCAATCAACCACCGCGTTTGGGTTCAAAGGGCCGTCGTGTGGTGCCAGCCGGGCACCGGGTCGCAGGCTCCAGCCCGTCCGTAGCGTCCTGTCGTCCGCGCTCAAACGCCGAGATAGCGGTTCATCACCTCCGGCGAGGCCTGCAATTCGTCGGCGGCGCCTTCGAACACCACGTGGCCG
>JASHRY010000358.1 GCA_030037105.1 Xanthobacteraceae bacterium | reverse complement strand
CAGCGCTTCGCCGAATCAACATATAGCGGTTGTGTTGTCAACGATATAATTCTCTTTTTAGTTGTGGATGGTAGAGGCTTCAGTTGTGCGAAAGTGGGCGCGATCACGTTCCCGAGGCTTCGATCTGCGGCAACGGCGAATCGTGCTTCCGATAGTGCGGTGATTGGAAAGCGCGATAGTCTTTGGAAACCGAGGGAAGCGTTCTTAAGGGAATTTGGGGTGTCTGGCTTCGATGCAATCAAGGCAGCATAGGGGAAATACTTCGCTTGGTTCTTCCGCAAGAGAGTTCTTAGCAAAAGACGCACTCTTCCGCCGGAATGATATGGCGTAGAAGCTCCCGGAGCGCAATCCGGTCACATCGAATCGGATTGCGCTCCAGCTTCTTGGCTGGCATGGTCTTTTCGGAAAATTGCTTCCCACTTTTCCGATCACGCTCCAACTAATGGCTATTTTTGTCTGATGCTTCTTCGATCCGTACCTTGTCAAATCGCTAGACCGGTACTTTTTGCGGCATCGTCGTTCCGATCCAGCCTTTGACGGAGACGTCGAAGATAATCCCGTCGGGGTCCTTGAACTTGCGCTCGAAGTTCTCTTTTTCCATGTTATCTCCGAGATCGAAGAAGAAGCTGCCGCCGGCGTCTTCGATTTTCTTTTGAGTAACCTTCATATCTTCGACCTGGATGCCGAAATGATGGATGCCGACGAATTTGGTCGGATCATCCAAGCCGTGGCCGCGGCTACCTCGATACTTCAACAATGCAAGATTGATCGTGCCGTCGGTGAGATAGATGGCGGAAGCAAATTCAAGGGTTTCCTGTCCGGCGCGGCTGAAGCCGAACACGCCTTGATAAAATTGCGCCGCCTTCTCAAGATCCTTCACGACAAGAGCGATGTGACGCAGACGAGGCATGGCGTTGTCCTTTCATGACTTGGCGAGAACGAGCTTGTGATCTTTTGTGACGCTTCGAAGAACGTCCCCTCCCTCTAGGATCACCGCACCAGTGTCCGTTTCGGATCAGGCTCCGAACAAGTTCTCGCCGAAGCATGCGCAACGGAGCGAGAACGGTCAAACTTCATGCAATTGGTTCTTCCATCTGAGCGAGAATGCATCGAACGAGTTCGCTCTCGGGGCAAGCAAATTGTTCCATGAGTTCGAAGTGATTGACTCCTGCCACACATCTGAGCGCGGCTAGGCGACCGCTGTGTTCAAGCGCGTTCGCGAATTCGCGACTTTGGCGCTGGAATTCGTCAGTATCACCTTCGGCATAGACGACCAGCACCGGGCATTGAATTTGAACGGTGTGACGGTTGACGCTGAGCGCCAACATTTCAGCCTCGTCGAGACGCACGTAAGAGCTGCGCGCGCTGAGCATAACAGGCTCGAGATCATACGGTCCGCTAACGCAGGCGGCTGCCTTGACGCTTCGGGGCGGACAGCCGAATGCTGGCCAATCGGTCAAAAGCGCATTGGCGGTGAGATGCGCCCCAGATGAGTGGCCGGACATGTACAGCCGCTCCGGATCGCCGCCATATTGCCGGGCATTCTTGTAAACCCACGCAACCGCGCGCCGCACCTGATCGATCATAACGGGAAGGCGCACCTGCGGCAGGTTGGAAAAATTCAAAATCACGGTGTTGATCCCGGCGGGAACGAAGCCGTTCGCCGGGAAGCTGTAGTCGTTCTTGCTAAAATTCTTCCAGGCGCCCCCATGTACGAAGACCTGGATCGGCGCGCCCATCTGCTCTGCTGGAAAGTAATCGAGCACTTCGTCCGGATGGTCCCCATAATGCAGGTTCGGAACAAAGCTGAGCGTTTCGCGAGTGCGACGGGAGCGTTCGATATGACGGGCAATGATCGCTTCCGCGTCCGATATCCAGCCGCGTTGATCGAAATTTCGATCGAGTTCAGCCTTTGTGTAGTGCAGGAAAATCGGTGTTTCTTCAAGCATTACCAACCCGACTGGTACCCGCCGATGGGCGTGAGGGACATATCCCTTCAAGGACATCAGCGACCTCGAAGTCCTACGCCAATATGTCCTTTATAACTGTATCCACTTATCATTGACAACAAATAGGGTCAAGGGCATAACCTGCGTCATGCTTGATGTACCCGTCACTGCACAGCACGAAGCCTATCGCTACTTACGCGATCGCATTTTGGACGCCGACTTGCCTGCCGAGGCACTGATCAATCCGGCGGAGGTTGCAGAACATCTAGGCATCAGCCGCATGCCCGTTCGCGAGGCGTTGCGGCAGCTCGATGCGGAAGGCTTGGTCTCGATGCGCCCCAATCGGCGGGCGGTGGTGACGAGACTTTCGGTCGCCGAGGTGCAAGATTTGTTTGAAATGCGTGCCGAGCTCGAAGCCCTGGCGGTGCGTTCAGCAGTGCCACGTCTCACTGAGGACACCAAAGCCGAGCTTGCCATGTTGATGCAGCGCATGGATCGCGTGCGTCATGACCGTCGCGAATGGGTTGGCCGGCACGATGAGTTCCATCAGTACATGTGCCAGCTCAGCGGCCGCAAGCGCTTAAGCCACGAGATCTGGCGGCTTCGTCATGCAGTGCGGCCATATATCCTGGTGTTTGTGAAGGAGTTCGATGCATTCGAGATGCAGGGCTTTGAGCACGCGACGTTGTTGAAAGCCGTCCTGTCGGGCGATGCCCAGTCCGCCGCCGATACGATGCGCAATCACGTCAGGGAGCCGATCAACGGTCTCACGGCGTTTTTGCTCGAGCGCGAAGCAAGCCAGGCCGGATCGAACGCCCGGTCGGTGAAGCCCGGCTCGAAACGGACATAGGACTTTTCTTGAATCTGAAGGCGCTCATCGATCGCTTGCCACCGGCGGCGGTCGCCACGTGCGGCTCGCCACGCTGCAAACCGAGGGTGTCTGATTCGCTCACGGCCGCCAGCTCATGCGATGAACCGGCTTGCCGGAAATGGGATTGACGCCGGCGCCCGTGGTCGAGAATCCCTGCTTCTCGTAAAAGCGAATTGCTCGTTCGTTGTCGGTATTGACGTCGAGATCGAGCCCGGCAGGCGAGATGCGCCTAGCCTCGTCGATCAAGGCGGCGCCGAGACCCGATCGCCAACGCTCAGGCGCCACCACGATCTGGTCGAGATAGCGCGTGCGCGGATCGACGGTCACGAATCCGATCACGGCGCCTGCGGCTTCCGCGATCACGATCTCGGCCGTCGGCGCGAGCTTGTTGCGCCAGCGGTCGCGCCACCAGGCAAGCCGCGCGGCAAAATCGATCAGCGGATAGGCCGCCTGCCAGGTGCGCAGCCACAGCGCGATCGCGGCGTCCTCGTCGCGCGGCTCGTAACGGCGCAGCGAAATGGTCGGATCGTTGGCGCCGCTGCCTTCGCCGGACGCGCCCGGCGTACTCACCGCTCCGTCAGCTTCAGCTCGATGCGGCGGTTGCGGCTGAAGGCTTCCTCGCTGGTGCCCGGATCGATCGGCTGGAACTCGCCGAAGCCGGCGGCAGCCAGCCGCTGCGGCGAGACGCCTTTGCTGATCAAATATTGGACGACGGAAATGGCACGTGCAGCGGACAACTCCCAGTTCGTCTTGAAGGGCGAGGTCGGGGAGAGCGGCCTGATGTCGGTATGGCCGTCGACGCGCAGCACCCAGTTGATCTCCGGCGGAATTTTTTTCTCCAGATCGATCACCGCGGTCGCTAGTTGGTCGAGTTCGGTGCGGCCTTCCGGGCGCAGCGCGGCCTGGCCGCTGTCGAAGAATACTTCCGATTGGAAGACGAAGCGGTCGCCGACCACGCGGATGTCCGGGCGATTGCCGAGAATGACGCGCAACCTGCCGAAGAAATCCGACCGGTAGCGCGACAATTCCTGCACGCGCTGCGCCAGCGCCACATTCAACCGCTGCCCGAGGTCGGCGATGCGCAGTTGCGCATCCTTCTCCTTCTGCTCCGAAGTTCCGAGCGCCTCCTCAAGCGCCGCGATCTGCCGACGCAACGCGTTGATCTGCTGATTGAGCAGCTCGATCTGCGCCACGGCGTGCGCGGTCGCCGCCTTTTCGAGGTCGAGCTGGGAAGCGAGCTTGCCGACCTCGGCTTTGCCTTCTTCGCCGCTTTGCGCGCCGGCCGCGGCGGCTCCGCGCAGCCGGTCGCGCTCGCTCTCGGCGGTCGAGAGCGAGGCCCGCAACTGGGCGACCTCGTCCTCGAGATTGACCTTGCCGGCCCGTTCCAGCGAGAGGAGGTCGGAGAGGCGCGCGATCTCGGCGTTGAGGCGGGCAAGCGCGGTGTTCTTGCCGGAAACTTCCTGCGACAGGAAGAACTGCGCGACCATGAAAACGGTGAGCAGAAAGATGATGGACAAAATCAGCGTCGACAGGGCGTCGACGAAGCCCGGCCAGTAATTCATGCCGTTGTCGCGGCGGCTGCGGGTGAGCGCCATGCCTGCGCCTGTCTCGAATTATCTGTTGACCGACTCGCGCGACAGAATCTCCATGAAGCGTCGGATATCGCTGTTGAGCTTGGCTTGCGCCTCGGCCCAGTCGCGGATCATCTGTTGCTCGGCGCGCATGTGTTGAACGAGGCCTTGGATCGCCTCGGCGAGATTGGCCATGGCGGCCGTCGTCGCCTTTCCCGATCCCTCGCCGATTGATTGGCGCAGCCGCTCGATGGCGTCTAAGACCCCGGCGGGCAATGCCGCGACACCGGCGGGCGCGCCGACGCCGAGGTCCTGCACCGTGGTCGCCAGCCAATCCTCGAAATTGGTGTAGAAGCGGTTCTGCGCTTGGCTCGTTTGCAAATCGAGGAAGCCGAGGATGAGCGAGCCGGCGAGACCGAACAGCGAGGAGGAGAACGAGATGCCCATGCCGCCGAGCGGGGCGGCGAGACCTTCCTTGAGCGCATCGAAGACCGAATCGGCGTCGCCGCCGACCTTGAGGCTGTTGACGATGCTGCCGACCGAGCCGACCGTCTCGATGAGCCCCCAGAACGTGCCCAGGAGGCCGAGGAAAACGAGCAGGCCGGTGAGATAGCGGGAAATATCGCGCGCCTCATCGAGCCGCGTCGCCAGCGAATCGAGGAAGGCGCGCATGGTCTGCGCCGAGATCGCGACGCGGCCGACCCGCTCGCCGCCGAGGATGGCGGCCATGGGCGCAAGCAGCGTCGGCTCGCGGGCGACGGCAAGGCCGGGATCGGCGCGGCGGAAGCTGTTGACCCACGAGACTTCCGGAAACAGTCGGATCACGCGCGCGAAGGACAGGATGATGCCGATAACAAGAACGCCGACGATCAGGCCGTTGAGCCAGGGATTGGCCTGGAAGGCGTTGAGAATCTGGTGTTGCAGGACGAAGGCAATCAGCCCGCACAGGATGAGGAAGACCAGCATCCGGACGAGGAAGATGCGGGGCGAAGTGAGCTTGGCCTTGTCGATGTGGTTCGCCATCGGCTCAGGTGGATGCCGGAGAATCAGCATAATATGTCACCGCGCCGGTTGAAGAAAGGGACATGGTTGATAACCGCCGCAACTGTC
>JASHRY010000047.1 GCA_030037105.1 Xanthobacteraceae bacterium | reverse complement strand
GACCTCGGCCTTGCCGTCCCCGCCGCCTATGCCGGATCGCCGCTCGCCTATGACTCCGCGCACCGCGCCTGGCAGGCGACCGGCGCCGCCCTCAATGTGCCGGCGATGGCGGTCGTCGCCGGAATATCGGCGCTGCTCGTCATCGGCGTGCGCGAGTCGGCGCGGGCCAACACCGTCATCGTCGTGGTCAAGCTCGTCATCATTGTGTTGTTCGTCGCGGCGGCCGCGCCATTCGTCAGCACCGCGCATTGGGTGACGGCGGGCAATCCCGATGGCGGCTTCATTCCACCCAATATCGGGCCCGGCCGATATGGCTTCAGCGGGGTGGTGCGCGGCGCCGCCGTGGTGTTCTTCGCGTATATCGGCTTCGACGCGGTCTCCACCGCCGCGCAGGAAGCGAAGGATCCCAGGCGCGACATGCCGATCGGCATCCTCGGATCGCTCGCCGTCTGCACCGTGCTCTATGTGGCGGTCGGCTTCGTGCTCACCGGCATCGTCGCCTACGACAAACTCAACGTTCCCGATCCGATCGCCGTCGGCGTCGATGCGGTCGGGCTCGCCTTCCTCGCTCCAATCGTCAAGCTCGGCATCATCCTCGGCCTGACCTCGGTCATTCTGGTCATGCTGCTCGGGCAACCGCGGATTTTCTATTCGATGGCGCGCGACGGCCTGCTGCCGCCGTTCGCCGCGCGGGTACACCGCCGATTCCGCACGCCCTATGTCACCACCATTGTTACCGGATTGGTGGTGACGGTCCTGGCCGGATTTCTGCCGATCGGCCTCGTCGGCGAGTTGGTCAGCATCGGCACTTTGTTCGCCTTTACCATCGTCTGTATCGGCACGCTGGTCCTGCGCGTCAAGGAACCGGAGCTGCCGCGTCCGTTCAGGGCGCCGGCCATCGCCGTTGTCGCCCCGCTGGGCGCGGCATCGTCTTTGTTCCTGATGTTCGGGCTGCCGCTCGACACGTGGCTGCGCCTCGGCGTGTGGCTCGTCATCGGGCTCCTGATCTATGCGTTCTACGGCGTCAAACACAGCCGCGCCGGGGTACAGAATCGGGCTTCGTTCGGCGCGTAGCCGGCGCGGATCGCAGCTGGCCTCGCTTTGCGAGCGCCGGCGCGAAGTGTTAGAGCATGATCCGGAAAAGTGGGAACCGGTTTTCCGAAAAGATCATGCTCCATCAACAAGCTAGCGCGCAATCCGATTCAATGTGATCGGATTGTGCGCTAGCAGGGTGGCGTTCCGTTTACCGGACATGCGATGAATTCGATCTTCGTTGCCCGCGGATCGGCGGATGCGATCCCGATCTGGTTCGTCACTGCGGCGACCTATCCGGAGCTGCGCGAACGGCTTGACGGCGGGGCGCGCGCCTTCGCCGACGCGGCCGGCTTCGAGCCGAAGGCCGGCCGCCATCTGCTGTTGCCCGGCCAAAACGGGCTTGGCGGAGTGCTGTTCGTACTCGAAGCCGCGGGCGAGGCGCGCGACCCGTTTCTGCCCGGGCGCCTGCCGCAGCTTTTGCCTGACGGAATCTACCGCTTCGCCAACGAGCCGCATGACGCGCGGCTTGCGGCGCTCGCTTTCGCGCTCGGCTCCTACCGCTTCGCCCGCTACCGCAAGTCCGGCGACCGTCGAGTCAAGCTCGATTTGCCGCAGAGCATCGATCGCGCCGAACTCGATCGCATGGTCGAGGCGGTGACGCTGGCGCGCGATCTCATCAACACGCCGGCGAACGACATGGGACCGGCGGAGCTCGAGGAGGCCGCGCGCGCTCTTGCCGCGCGGCATGGAGCCGATGTCCGCGCGGTCGTCGGCGAGACGCTGCTGACCGGGAATTTTCCGTTGATCCACGCCGTCGGCCGCGCCGGTGCGCGCGCGCCGCGGCTGATCGAGCTTACGTGGGGCGAAGGTGGACATCCGCGCGTGACGCTCGTCGGCAAGGGCGTCTGCTTCGACTCGGGCGGCCTCGACATCAAACCCGAGAACGCGATGCTGCTGATGAAGAAGGACATGGGCGGCGCGGCGAGCGTGCTCGCTCTCGCCCACATGATCATGGATCGCGGATTGAAGGTGTCGCTCACCGTGTTGATTCCGGCGGTCGAGAATTCGATTTCCGGCGCCGCTTTCCGCCCGCGCGACGTCTATCGCGCGCGCAACGGGCTCAGCGTCGAGGTCGGCAACACCGACGCGGAGGGGCGGCTCGTTCTCGCCGACGCGTTGGCGCTTGCCGACGAGCGCGCGCCGGAGCTTCTGGTCGACATCGGCACCTTGACCGGCGCCGCGCGCGTCGCCCTCGGCCCCGACGTGCCGCCCTTCTACACCGACGACGAGGCGCTCGCGGCGGCGCTCGCGCGCCACGCCGCGGCGGAAAACGATCCGCTCTGGCGGTTGCCGTTGTGGCAGCCCTACAACGCGCTGCTCGACTCGAAGATTGCCGACTTGAACAATGTCGGCACCGGCAATTTCGCCGGCTCGATCGTCTGCGCCCTGTTCCTCAAGCGCTTTGTCGCGGCGGCGAAAGCTTGGCTGCACATCGATATCTACGCCTGGACGCCGGCGGATAAACCGGGCCGGCCCGAGGGCGGCGAATGTCAGGCCGCGCGCTCGCTCTATGCGCTGCTCGCCGAGCGTTACGGCTGAGCGGGAGAGGAGCGATGCACGCCTTCGATCCCCGCCTGACGCCGGCCCGCGCCGATCTTGCGGCGAAGGAGCTTGAGGGCAAGGTCGCGGCGCCGCGCTATGTCGAAGGCCGCAGCTACGAGGTGATCGACCCGCAGGCGCCGCTGCGGCGCGAGCCGACGCCCGAGGCGCCGCTCGCCACCGAGGCGCTCAAGGGCGAACGCGTCACCATCTACGATGCGAACGCGGAGGGCTGGGCCTGGGGCCAGCTCGCGGCGGACGGCTATGTCGGCTGGCTGCCGGCCAACGCGCTGGTGCCGCCCGGCGCGCCGCCGACGCACAAGGTCGCGGCGTTGCGCAGCTTCGCCTTTCCCGGGCCCTCGATCAAACTCACGCCCATCGAGGCGTTGCCGTTCGGCGCGCGCCTTGCCGTCGCGCGCATCGAAAAGGGTTTGGCGGTGACACACTCCGGTGCGTATGTCCCGGCGCCGCATCTTGCGCCGATCGATCGTGATGAAGCGGATTTCGTCGCCGTCGCCGAACGCTTCCTCGGCGCGCCGTATCTGTGGGGCGGCAAGACCGCGCTCGGACTCGATTGTTCGGGCCTAGTGCAGGTCGCGCTCGCGGCCTGCGGCGTCGCCTGTCCGCGCGACAGCGACATGCAGGAGGCGGCGCTCGGCACGCCGGTCGCGCAAACCGCCGAGCTTTCCGCGCTGCAACGCGGCGATCTTATCTTCTGGAACGGCCATGTCGCCATCGTCCAGCGCCAGGCTTGGCTTATTCACGCCAACGCGTTCCACATGGCGGTGGTCATCGAGCGGATTGCGGAAGCCATCGCGCGCATTCGCAACGCCGGATCCGAGGTCACCGGCGTGCGGCGGATTGCACGGTAGGAGGTGGCGTCGCCGCTCTGGCTGATCTACCTTTAAGGCTTGGAGCGAATGCAATGAGCAACACCGAGCCGACAGCACGTTCCACCGCTGCGCAAGCCTCCGCAACGCATCCGCCGCGCCGCTTGAGCTTCTGGATCAGGGAACTGCCCTTTACTCTGGTGTTGATCCTTACCATTGCCGGCGTTGCCTATACGAGCTTCTCCAAAAAGCCGATCGTCGGTTATTGGGAGATTCTCGCGCCGATCATCGCGCTTGTCTGCGTCGGCGCCGGCTGGCAGGAGGCGGCCGACAAAACCGGACGATTGCGCCTGGTGGTGACGCAAGCGCTGCATTGGTTTGCGTTCCTCTTGGTTATGAACATGCTGTTGCTGCCGAGCGTGCAAAGAAATTTCAGCGCCAGCGCGACGGCGCTCGCGATTTTCACCTTGTTGGCGCTCGGGGCCTTTACCGCCGGCATACAAGTCCTGTCCTGGCAAGTCTGTCTGCTCGGGCTGATCATGGCGTTCGGCATTCCGGCCATCGCCTGGATCGAAAACTCGGCCTTGCTGTTGGTGCTGCTGGCGGCGGTCGTTATCGGTGTTGGCGTCGTAATCTGGTGGCATTGGCACGAAAGGCGCGTGCGCGAGGGATGATTCCCCGCAAGGCATTCAGACGGTGGGACGGATTGATTGCGTGATGGCCGCGAAAAGTTGGGCAAGCGCCTCATGTTTCCGCCCTTGCCTTTCATTGGAACCCGTATAACCTTCCTTTTGCGCAATGAACTCGCGCAGGGATTTATTGAATCATAGGTTGCAAAAAGGGGGAGGGGATCATGCGACTTTCAGTTGCCGCTGTTGCCGTCGGCGTTGTCGGCGCGGCCGCTCTTGCCGCGGGAACGATCTTTTTGTCGCGTGCTCACGCCGAGTCGCAGATCGAGCGCGGCAAGTACCTGGTCACGCTGGCGAGTTGCAACGACTGCCACACGCCCGGATTCTTCCTGGGCAAGCCGGACATGTCCAAGTATCTCGGCGGGTCGGACGTGGCGTTCGAGATCCCGGGTCTCGGCGCTTTCGCCGGCAGGAATATCACTCCGGACAAGGAGACCGGGATCGGTAACTGGACCGACGCGCAAATCGCGGCGGCGATTACCACGGGAAAGCGTCCGGACGGCCGCCAATTGGCGCCGATCATGCCCTACCACGCGTTTTCCTACATGACCAAAGAGGATGTGGCGGCGGTCATCGCATTTCTCCACAACATACCGGCGGTCAAGCACGAGGTGGTCGGGCCGTTCAAGCCGGGCGAGAAGAACACGTTGTTCACGTTCAGAGTCCTGCCCCCAGGCGAGACGGTCGCGCAAGCGCCGAAATGACGCGTGATCGGATTCTGCCCGATTGATTCCCGATTTGTCATTCCAGGGCCGAGCGAAGCGAGGAGCCCGAAATCCACAACCCCAGCGCAAGGAATATGGATTCCGGACTCGCCGCTGCGCGGCGATCCGGAATGACGGCGAACTGATCAACCGGATTCGGTGTGATTTGTCGTCCGCTCGTTGCAGCGACGGCGGGAGTCGGCGTCATAATGTGCCAATGGCCGGGTCTCCGCCGCTGCGGGGACGAGCGGACGATTACTGCGCCACCACGCCCGCGGGCGCGGTCTCCAGATTGAATGCGGCGGCGAACAGCGCGCGCGTATAATCGCTTTTAGGGTGGCGGAACAGTTCGGCGGCCTCGCCCGCCTCGACCACCTTGCCTTGCCGCATCACCACCAGCCGGCTCGCCAACGCGGCGACGACCCGCAGATCGTGCGAGATGAACAGATAAGTCAGATTGCGCCGCTTCTGCAGGTCGCGGAGCAGATCGACCATCTGCGACTGGATCAGCATGTCGAGCGCGCTCGTCGGCTCGTCGAGCACGACGAAGCTCGGCTCGAGCACGACCGCGCGCGCGACCGCTATGCGCTGGCGTTGGCCGCCGGAAAATTCGTGCGGGAAGCGGAAGCGCGTCGCCGGGTCGAGCCCGACGTCGGCCAGCGCGCGGATGACGCGCTCGTCGCGCTCGCGCTCGGCCATGCGCGGATGGTGCACCTTCAATCCTTCCTTGATGATCTCGGCGACCGATAGGCGCGGCGAGAGCGAGCCGTAGGGGTCCTGGAACACGATCTGCATGTCGCGGCGGAACGGGCGCATCTCCCGGAAGCGTAGGCCCTGCAGCTTGTTGCCCATGAACACGATCGGCCCGTCCGACGAAATGAGCCGCAGGATGGCGAGGCCGAGCGAGGTCTTGCCGGAGCCGGATTCGCCGACGACGCCGAGCGTTTCGCCCTTGCGCAGCGCGATCGACACTCCGTCGACCGCTTTGATATGGCCGACGACCCGGCGCAGCACGCCGCGCTTGATCGGGAACCAGACTTTGAGGTCCGTCGTCTCCAGCACCATCGGCGCGTCGGGTTGCGGCGGGGCGGGGTCGGGCTTCGGCTCGGCGGCGAGCAGCGCGCGTGTATAGGGATGCTCGGGCGCCGCAAAGATGCGCTCGACCGCGCCTTGCTCGACGATGCGGCCCTCCTTCATGACGCAGACCCTGTCGGCAATCTTGCGCACGATGCCGAGATCGTGGGTGATGAACAGAAGCGACATGCCGAGCCGCTTCTTGATGTCTCTGAGGAGTTCGATGATTTGCGCCTGGACCGTGACGTCGAGCGCGGTGGTCGGCTCGTCGGCGATGAGCAGGTCCGGCTCGTTGGCGAGCGCCATGGCGATCATCACCCGCTGGCGCTGGCCGCCCGAGAGCTGATGCGGATAGCTGCCGAGGCGGCTCTGCGGATCGGGAATGCCGACTTGGGCGAGCACCTCGACGGTGCGCCGGCGCGCGGGCTCGCCGGTGAGGCCCCGATGCAGCAGCAGAATTTCGCCGATCTGCTTCTCGATCGTGTGCAGCGGGTTGAGCGAGGTCATTGGCTCCTGGAAGACGATGGTGATGTCGTCGCCGCGCACGCGCCGCATGTCGCGCTCGGAGAGCCGCAGCAGGTCGCGGCCCTTGAAGACGACGCTGCCGGAGGGATGCTGCGCCGTCGGATAGGGCAGGAGCTTGAGGATCGAGAGCGCCGTCACCGATTTTCCGGAGCCCGATTCGCCGACCAGCCCCACGGTCTCGCCCGTGCCGATGTCGAACGAGATGCGATCGACGGCGAGCGTCTCCTGGCCGCCGCCGTGGCGGAAGGCGACCGCGAGGTCGCGGATGGAGAGCAGGGGCTCGGTCATTTATTCTCGCCGCAAAGCCGCCGCTGCAAGCAGGTCAGTTCGCATTATGCGTAGATCTTTCTCGGATCGAAAGCGTCGCGCACCGCTTCGCCGACGAAGATGAGGAGCGAGAGCATCAGCGCCAAGCTGAAGAAGCCGGTCAATCCGAGCCACGGCGCCTGCACGTTGGCCTTGCCCTGGGAGAGGAGTTCGCCGAGCGAAGGCGAGCCCGGCGGCAGGCCGAAGCCGAGGAAGTCGAGGGCGGTGAGCGTCATCACCGACGACGACATGATGAAGGGAACGAACGTCATCGTCGCCACCATGGCGTTCGGCAAGAGGTGGCGGAACATGATGACCGCATTGGACACGCCGAGCGCGCGCGCCGCCATTATGTATTCGAAATTGCGACCGCGCAGGAACTCAGCGCGTACCAGCCCGACGAGCCGCACCCATGAGAACAACAAAAGAATTCCGAGCAGCACGAAAAAGCCGGGGACCAGCACCGAGGAGATGATGAGCAAGAGATAAAGCTCCGGCACCGAGGTCCAGATTTCGATGAAGCGCTGGAACAGAAGATCGGTCCAGCCGCCGAAATAGCCCTGCACGGCGCCGGCGGCGACGCCGATGATCGAAGACACGACGGTCAGGATGAGGCCGAACAACACCGAGATGCGGAAGCCGTAGATGAGCCGCGCCAGCACGTCGCGGCCCTGGTCGTCGGTGCCGAGCCAATTGTATTCGAGATCGCGGCAGCCGTGGAGGTGCTTGCGCTCGACCACGGGCTTGCATTGCGCTTCGCTCAGCAGCCAGGTCGGCGGCGAGGGCGCCGGCGTCGGCAGATCGAGGTTGTGGGTGTTATAGGAATAGCGGATCGGCGGCCAGATCATGCTGCCGCCCTTGTCCGCGATCAGCTTCTGCACATAGGGATCGCGGTAGTCCGCCGCGGTCTCGAAGTCGCCGCCGAAGGCGGTCTCCGGATAGGAGAAGAAGACGGGAAAGTAGGATTTGCCGTCGTAGCGCACATAGAGCGGCTTGTCGTTGGCGATGAACTCGGCGCCGAGCGAGATCACGAACAAAACGAGGAAGATCCAGAACGACCAGTAACCGCGCCGATTGGCCTTGAAATTGCGCCAGCGCCGCATGTTGAGCGGGGAGAGCGCGACGCGGCGCGCCGCCGGCGGAACGGCAAGGCCGAACGGTCCGACCGGCGCGGTCTCCGGCGTCTTGGCGCCGAGTCTCGCCTCCACGTCACACCTCCCGCGTCTCGAAATCGATGCGCGGATCGATCCAGGTGTAGGTCAGATCGGAAATCAGGTTCACGACCAGGCCGATAAGCGCGAAAATGTAGAGATTGGCGAACACCACCGGATAATCGCGGTTGAGCACGCTCTCGAAACTCAGGAGCCCGAGGCCGTCGAGCGAGAAGATGGTCTCGATCAGGAGCGAGCCGGCGAAGAAGGCGCCGACGAAGGCACCGGGAAAGCCGGCGATCACCAGCAGCATGGCGTTGCGGAAGATATGGCCGTAGAGCACCTGCCGTTCGGAGCAGCCCTTGGCCCGAGCCGTGAGCACGTATTGCTTGCGCATCTCCTCGAGGAACGAGTTCTTGGTGAGCAGCGTCATGGTGGCGAAGGCGGCGAGCCCCATGGAAACGATCGGCAGCGTCAAGTGCCAGAAGTAATCGAGGATTTTGTGCCACCAGGGAAATTGCGCCCAGTCGTCCGAGGTCAGGCCGCGGAGCGGAAAGATGTCGAGGAACGAGCCGCCGGCGAACAGGATGATGAGCAGGATCGCGAACAGGAACCCGGGGATGGCGTAGCCGACGATGATGACGCCGGAGGTCCACATGTCGAACTGCGAGCCGTCGCGCGCCGCCTTGCGGATGCCGAGCGGGATCGAGATCAGGTAGCTGATGAGCGTCATCCAGACGCCGAGCGAGATCGAGACCGGCAGCTTCTCCTTGATCAGCTCAAGCACGCTCACGTCGCGGAAATAGCTCTTGCCGAAATCGAAGCGCAGATAGTTCCAAAGCATGAGGAAGAAGCGCTGGTAGGCCGGCTTGTCGAAGCCGAACTGCTTTTCCAGGCTCTTGATGAATTCCGGATCGAGTCCCTCGGCGCCGCGATATTTGGCGTTGACGGCGTTGAGCCGGGAGCCGCCCTGTAGCGCGCCGCGGGCGCCGAAGTCGCCGCCGGCGGAACCGGAAATGCGCGAAGTGGCACCGGTATCGATGCCGGAAAGTTGGGCGATGACCCGTTCCACCGGGCCGCCGGGTGCGAACTGCACCACGACGAACGACACCAGCATGATCCCGAAGATCGTGGGGATCATGAGCAGGATGCGGCGGATGATGTAGGCGGCCATCGTCGGTCCCATGGTCCCCTCCCGCTTGGGGGAGGGGTGGGGGTGGAGGGTCCTGGGTCTATCATTTTCGGCGCCGCTTTTGCGTCGCCGCACCACCCCCCTCCCTAACCCTCCCCCGCAAGGGGGGAGGGAGCAGTTCGATTTGCCTCCGCACTTTATCCCGCCTGCTGGATTCTCGCCGCCTTGTCGAAATCATACCACCAGGTGTCCGGGATGCCGCGGGAGTAGCGCGGCTGCCGCGCCGGCCGTCCGAAAACGTCCCAATAGGCGATCCAATGCGAGGGCTTGTACCAGTGCGGTATCCAATAACGGCCGGCGCGGATGACGCGGTCGAGCGCGCGGCAGGCGGTGATCAAGGCCGGCCGCGTCGGCGCCGCGATGGCGGCGTCGATCAGCGCGTCGACCGCCGGATCGGCGATGCCGGCGAGGTTGTTCGAGCCTTTCAGCACCGCCGCCTGCGAGGAGAAGAATGAGCGCAGCGAATCGCCGGGCGTCGCCGAGAAGCTGAACCGGTCGACGGTGATGTCGAAATCGAAGCCGTCGCGCCGCGCGCGGTATTGCACCGGATCGACGATGCGCAACGTCGCGTCGATGCCGAGGACGCCGAGATTCTTGATGAACTGCATGTGGTGCGGCTCGAACGCCGGCTCGTCGATCAAGAACTCGATGGTGACGCGCTCGCCGTCCGGCAACACGCGCTTGCCGTCCTTGACGGCGCAGCCCGCTTCCTTGAGGAGCTGCGAGGCCTTGCGCAGCAACGCGCGATCTTGGCCGGAGCCGTCCGACACCGGCGGCAGGTAAGGCTCGCCGAACACTTCATCTGGAATACGCCCGCGGAACGGCTCGAGCAACGCAAGCTCCGCGGCGTCCGGCTTGCCCTTCGCCATCATCTCCGAGTTCTGGAACACGGAGACGGTGCGCTCGTAGGCGCCGTACATGATCGTCTTGTTGGTCCATTCGAAGTCGAAGGCGTCGCACAGCGCCTCGCGCAGCCGCGGATCGGCGAATTTCTTCCGCCGCGTATTGATGAACCAGCCCTGCGCGCCCGAGGGCGTGTCGTCGGGCAGCACGGCCTTCTTGACCCGGCCGCTCCTCACCGCCGGGAAATCGTAGCGCGTCGCCCAGGTGCGCGCGGTGAACTCCTCGCGAAACAGATAATTTCCGGCGGAAAAACCTTCGAAGCCGACCTCGCGGTCGCGATAATATTCGAAACGCACGATGTCGAAATTGTTCTGGCCGCGGGCGACCGGCAGATCGGCGCCCCACCAATCCTTGACGCGCTTATATTCGATGAAGCGGCCGGGCTCGAAGCGGCCGACCTTGTAGGCGCCCGATCCGAGCGGCACGTCCAGCGAGGATTGGTCGAACGGCTTTGCCGAATAATAGGCGCGGG
>JASHRY010000357.1 GCA_030037105.1 Xanthobacteraceae bacterium | reverse complement strand
GTCGTCTTGCCCGCGCCCGACGGCCCGAACAGCGCGGTCGCGCCTCCCGCTGCTTCGAAGCGCGCGGCCAGCATGAAGGTGCCGAGCTGCTTCTCCACGGCGACGGCGAGCACGATCATTCCCCCTGGAAACGCATTCCGGCGCGGCGTGCGAACCATTCCGAGGCAATGAGCGCGGCGAGCGCGATCGCCAGCGCGACCAGCACCAGCCGTCCGGCCGCCGCGTCGCCGCCGGGAATCTGCAAGAAGGTGTAGATCGCGGCGGAAATGGTCTGCGTCTCGCCCGGAATATTGGATACGAACGTAATCGTGGCGCCGAATTCGCCGAGCGCGCGGGCAAAGCACAACACCGCGCCGGCGATCACCCCCGGCAAGGCAAGCGGCAAGGTGATGGTGAGAAAAACCAGGAGCGGACTGGCGCCGAGCGTGCCGGCGGCGTCTTCGAGGCGGCGGTCGATCGCCTCGAGCGCCAGCCGGATCGGGCGGACCATGAGCGGGAAGCCCATGACGCCGCAGGACAACGCCGCGCCGGTCCAGCGGAACGAGAAGACGATGCCGAAGTGATCGGCCAAGAACGCGCCGATCGGCCCCTTGCGTCCGAACGAAATGAGCAGCAGATAGCCGGTGACCACCGGCGGCAGAACCAGCGGCAGATACACAAGCCCGTCGAGCAGGGTCTTGCCCCAGAATTGCTTGCGCGCCAGCAGCCAGCCGACGGCGATGCCGAACGGCAGCGCGAACGCGGTGGCGACGAGCGCGATGCGCAGCGACAGCTCGACCGCGGTCCATTCAGCGGGGGAGAGGCCGAGCACGGGGCGTCTCACTCATCATGCGCTCATGCGCGAGCGCTTACGGCGTCGGTTTTATCAGAAAGGTGAAGCCGTAGGACTCGAATATCGCTTTTGCGGCCGGCGTGCGCAGGAAGGCGAGATATTGCGCCGCGGCGGGTTTCGCTCCCGCCGTCAAAGCCACCGGATACACGATCGGCGGATGCGAGTCCTCGGGAAACACGCCGACGATTTTCACGTTCGGCTCGATCCTGGCGTCGGTCTCATAGACGATGCCGAGCGGGGCCTCGCCGCGCGCCACCAGGATGAGTGCGGCGCGCACGTTCTCCGCCATCGCCAATTTCGGTTCCGCGGCCGCCCAGGCGCCGAGCTTTTCCAGGGCGGCCTTGGCGTAAAGCCCGGCCGGGACGGCGCGGACGTCGCCGACGGCGATGCGCCCGTCGCCGGCAAGCTTGGCGAGATCGAAGCCCGGCCCGATCGTCACGGTGCCGATCTTGGAATCCTTGGACGCGATAAGGACGAGCCGATTGCCGAGCAGGTTGACGCGCGTGTCGTTGCGCACGAGCTTCTTTTGCGCGCCGTAGTCCATCCATTTCAGATCGGCGGACACATACACGTCGGCGGGAGCGCCTTGCTCGATTTGCTTCATCAGCGAGGAGCTTGCGGCATAGCTGGCGAGAACCTTGACGCTGCTCTTCTTGGTGAACGCGTCATTGGCCTCATCGAGCGCATTCTTCATCGAGGCGGCGGCGAAAACGATGATCGACTTTTCCTGCGTGTGCGCCGTCGGCGGCGCGGCCGCAATGGCGACGGCGGCGGCGATAAATGCGAGGATGAGTCTTCGTCCGGGCACGACGGTTCTCCAATGGATTCGGTCGTTCGCGCAGCCGCGCGGGCGTCAACGCGAACATGAAATGACACGACCTCGTCGGAACCGTCGTTCCAAGCTTGGGCGGCACGCGCGCGGCGTGCCGCCCGTCGTATACGGAGAATAGCAACGCCCGCGGTCCTCAGTAAAGCCGGGTGTCGTCGCTGGACCGCCGCGTGTCGCCGACGATCGTGACATGCTGTCATGCAAAGGATATGAAAAAGGGTTGACGGACGTCGGCGTTTTGGGCGCGACCGGCGCGATCTCGTGGGGTGGAGGATGGCCGCGGCAGAGGCGATTGCGGGCGAGTATGATTACATCGTCGTTGGCGCCGGCTCGGCCGGCTGCCTGCTCGCCAATCGGCTCTCGGCCGAGGCCGCGAACCGCGTGCTGATTCTCGAAGCGGGCGGCCGCGACAATTGGATCTGGTTCCACATTCCCGTCGGCTATCTGTTCGCGATCGGCAATCCGCGCTCGGACTGGTGCTTCAAGACCGAGCCGGAAGCGGGTCTCAACGGCCGCAGCCTCGGCTATCCGCGCGGCAAGGTGATCGGCGGCTCCTCGGCGATCAACGCCATGATCTATATGCGCGGGCAGGCGGCCGACTACGATCATTGGCGCCAGCTCGGGCTGGTCGGCTGGGGCTGGAATGACGTGTTGCCTTATTTCAAGCGGCACGAAAATCACTTCCTGGGCGAGAGCGATGCGCATGGTGCCGGCGGCGAATTGCGCATCGAGGCGCCGCGCGTGCATTGGGACCTGCTCGACGCGTTCCGTCGCGCCGCCGAGCAGGCCGACATCAAGTCCGTCGTCGATTTCAACACCGGAGACAACGAAGGCTGCTGCGCCTTTCATGTGAACCAGAAGCGCGGCCGGCGCTGGTCGTCGGCGACCGCGTTCCTCAAGCCGGCGCTGCGGCGCGCCAATTTGCGGCTGGAGACCCGCTGCCTGGTCGAGAGCGTGGTGTTCGACGGCCGGCGCGCCGTGGGCGTGCGCTGGCGCCAGAACGGCCAAGCGCGGACGGCGCGCTGTCGCGGCGAGGTCATCCTTGCCGCCGGCTCGATCGGGTCGGCGCAAATCATGCTGCTGTCCGGCGTCGGGCCGGCGCAGCATCTCAACGAGCACGGCATCGCGGTCGTCGCCGACCGGCCGGGCGTCGGCGCCAACCTGCAGGATCACCTGCAACTGCGCCTGATCTACAAGGTCGAGGGCATCGCCACGCTCAACGAACGCTACCACGCGCCGTTCGGCCTCGCCTTGATGCTCGCCGAATATGCGTTATTCCGGCGCGGCCCGCTGACCATGGCGCCGTCGCAGCTCGGCCTGTTCACCCGCTCAGGTCCCGACCAGGAGCGCGCCAACCTCCAGTTCCACATCCAGCCGCTCTCGGTCGATCGCTTCGGCGAGCCGCTGCACAAATTCCCGGCGTTCACGGCAAGCGTCGCCAATCTGCAGCCGACGAGCCGCGGATACGTTCGGCTGCGCTCGCGCGTTCCCTCCGAGGCGCCGGTCATCAAGCCCAATTACCTGTCCACGGACGCGGACCGCCGCATTGCCGTTAGCGCCATCCGGCTGACCCGGCGCATCGTGGCGCAGCCGGCGCTCGCGGCTTTCCATCCGCAGGAATATCTGCCGGGCGCGGACGCGCGCGACGACGACGAGCAGGCTTTGGTGAAAGCCGCGGGCGACATCGGCACTACTATCTTTCATCCGGTCGGCACCGCGAAGATGGGCCTGCCGAGCGACCCCTTGATGGTGGTCGACGACCATCTGCGGGTTGCCGGCGTCGAGCGGCTGCGCGTCGTCGACGCTTCGGTGATGCCGACGATCACCTCCGGCAACACCAACGCCCCGACCATGATGATCGCCGAAAAAGGCGCGGCATTGATCCGCGCCGACGCCAAAGGTCGGGCGGCGTGAACGCGTTTTTGCGCGCCAAGGAGCTGATCGCCGATCCGTCCGCCGCCTGGATGCGCATCGCCGAGGAGCCCGCCGACGCGACTGATTTGTTGACGGCCTATGTCGCGATCCTGGCGCTGATCCCGGCGCTGGCGAGCTTCATCGGCGGCTGCCTCATTGGCGCGGTCGTGCCTGCAGCGGGCGTGGTGCGCACGCCGCTATTCGCCGGCGTGTTGGGGGCGATCTTCGGCTACGTGGCGGCGTTCGCCAAAGTCCTGCTCGTGGCGTTGCTGATCGGGACACTGGCGCCGCTGTTCGGAGCGCAGCGAAATTTTGCCGGCGCGCTCAAGCTCGCGGCCTATTCCTTCACGCCGGTGTGGCTCGCCGGAATTTTTCTGTTGCTGCCCGGCTTGCGTTTCCTCGAACTCGCCGGACTTTACGGCGTCCATATCCTGGCGAAGGGCTTGCCGCGGCTGACCACGTCGCCGGCGCAGAAGTCGCAGTCCTACGCCGCAATCATCGTCGGCTTCGCGGCGGCGCTGACGGTGCTCGCCGCCCTCGTGCAACGCGCGCTCTTCGGTCTGACCGCACTTTGACGCCGGCCGGCTTAAGGCGCCTTCACCACGGCGCGGCACGCCGCCGGCAAACCCGCCAGCGTCAGCGGCCGCCTCGGCTTCGGCGGTATCAGCGGCGGCTTGGGGTGCAGCACGGATTCCTTGAACCAGAAGTCGAGCGCGTGTCCGCAACCGTCGCCCGGCGGCACCGGCGGTTGCGACTTGCACTCGCGGCTGCCGGCCGGACAATTGAGGCGGACATGGAAATGCTCGGAGTGGCCCCACCACGGTCGCACTTTCGCCAGCCACGCCCGATCCGACCCGGCCTCGCTGCACAACTCCTTCTTGATCGCCGCGTTGACGAAGATGCGCGCCACCGCCGGATCCTGCGCCGCGGTGCGGATGAGCGCGGTGCGGGTCGGCGTCCACACTTTGCGGTCGACGCCGAGGCCGTCCGGCGCGACCATGTTGACCGCCGGGGTGAACTCGCGCTCCGCGCGCGACAGCACGTGGTCTGGCATCGGCATGAACCAAATATCGACGTCGAGCCCGATCTGGTGGCTGGCATGGCCGCTGAGCGCCGGCCCGCCGCGCGGCTGCGACAAGTCGCCGACCAAAAGGCCGTTCCAGCCGACTTTCTTGGCATTTCTGGCAAAGCGCTCCACGA
This sequence comes from Xanthobacteraceae bacterium, assembly GCA_030037105.1. The sequence goes on along the minus strand of JASHRY010000357.1, from coordinate 2,172 downwards.
ACGCGATCAGCTTCGGATTGCCCCAATTGCGGTTGCGCGACAGCCGCATCACCTGCCACGCCGGGCCGCTGACCGGCAACGCGACCGCGCCGGCGAGGCAGCCGTCGGCGTAGGAGCCGATCGAGCGCGTCGGGCCGGGCAGGGGTTTGGTCTTGCGCGCGAACAGTTCCTTGGCCGGCGTGTTCGGCGCGTCGGGATGTTCAAGCGGCGGCAGCGGCGTCGGATTGAGCGTGCCGGGCGGCGTCGGATCGAGCATGCTGGGACTCTGCGCCAGCGCCGGACCGGTGCCCATGAGCAGCATGATAAGGAGTAAGCGCAAAGGCACGGACATCATCGATTCTCATTATACCTGCGCCGCTTCAGCTTGGCTTGGTTTGATCCGAAACGCGACGGCGCGGGCACGGCAACGATACGCTGCCGGGAGTCGCTCGCCCTGTCCAGCCGCGAATAGGCCGGCGGTTCCGCTCAATTCCAGTAACCGCTGCTCGGTCGCGCGGTGCGGCTCGATCGTGCCGTCATGCAGAATATGACCGATGGCGAGGCCGCGTTCCGCCAGCTTGCGCGCCACCAAAAGGCAGCGATGGCAATCGAGCGGCTCGCGTTCCGCGCACATGAGGCAGAGACGCGAGCGCGACGCTTCGTCCGTCAATTGGTCGAGGCCAGCCTGGAATTCCGGCTGCAACGCCATCGCCTCGTAATCGGCGACGCCGTCGCGATAGAGATTGTCGTCGCGCGGCCGGCCGCCGAGCGTCTCGCCCATCGCCGTATAGGCGATGCCCGCCGCGGCGAGGGCTGCCGCCAGATTCTTTTTCGAGAACCATGGGAAGAAGCGCGAGGCCGGTACCGAGCGCACGTCGGCGATTGCGTTCACGCCGGCGCCTTGCAGCATCGCCACGAAACGTTCGGCTTGAATGTTGGAATGGCCGATGGTGAAGAGGTCGAAGCGCGGCATATGGGAAGTTTAGCCGAATTGCTCCAGCGGCTTCATGGCCTCGGCGCGCTGCCGTTAGTAGAGCATGATCCGGCAATAGCTTGCCCCCGACTTGATCGGGGATGGGAACCGGTTCTCCGAAAAGATCATGCTCCGCCAAGAAGTCGGAGCGCAATCCGATACCGGCGGCATTAAACGCCGACTCGAGTTGGTGTCCGCGTGCGGAGGGTGCTCATGCGCTCTCGCGATGTCCTGGGACGCTTCGTTTTCGGCTTCGGAGGCCTGGATGGCTTCGCTCAATCGCGCAACGTGTTACGGAGACCGGCGGCAAGATGCAAGGCCGGAGTTTAAGCTCACACATCCACCTTGAGCGCGGCGATGAACGCTTCCTGCGGGATGTCGACCTTGCCGAATTGGCGCATGCGCTTCTTGCCCTCCTTCTGCTTCTCCAGGAGCTTGCGCTTGCGCGACACGTCGCCGCCGTAGCACTTGGCGGTAACGTCCTTCCTGAACGCGCGCACGGTCTCGCGCGCGATGATCTTGCTGCCGATCGCCGCCTGGATTGGCACCTGGAACATGTGCGGCGGAATGAGCTCCTTCAGTTTCTCGACCATGGCGCGGCCGCGGCTCTCGGCGCGCGTCCGATGCACCAGCATGGCGAGCGCATCGACCGGCTCGCCGTTGACCAATATCTGCATCTTGACGAGGTCGGCCGGCCGGTAATCGGTGAGCTGATAATCGAACGAGGCGTAGCCCTTCGACACCGACTTCAGGCGGTCATAAAAGTCGAACACGACCTCGTTGAGCGGCAGATCATATTTCACCAGCGCGCGGCTGCCGACATAGGTCAGCTCGACCTGGTTGCCGCGACGGTCCTGGCAGAGTTTCAAGACGCTGCCGAGATAGTCGTCCGGGGTGAGGATGGTGGCGCGGATCCACGGCTCCGCGATCTCCTTGATCCTGACCGGGTCCGGCATGTCGACAGGGTTGTGGATGTCGATCTCCTTCCCGTCGGTCAATTTGATCTTGTAGATGACCGATGGCGCGGTGGCGATAAGGTCGAGATTGAATTCGCGCGCGAGCCGCTCCTGGATGATTTCGAGGTGCAGAAGGCCGAGGAAGCCGCAGCGGAAGCCGAGGCCGAGCGCGGCCGAGGTCTCCATCTCGTAGGAAAAGCTCGCGTCGTTGAGGCGGAGCTTGCCCATGGCGGCGCGCAAATTTTCGAAATCCGCGGCATCGAC
>JASHRY010000356.1 GCA_030037105.1 Xanthobacteraceae bacterium | reverse complement strand
AGTTCGATTTGGCCGGCGACCGCCGCCGCGATGCAGCCGACGGCAAGCGCGCCCTGGCCGATCTGCGCCATGCCGGTCAGTTCGCGCTTCGAGTTCGGGCCCTTCTGCTTGAGCTGCTCGATGGCAGCGAGCGATTGCTTGCGCATCTCCGCCGTGTCGACGTCCTCGGCGGTCACGATCACCTCGTTGAGCACCTTGGAGGTTTCTTTCGGCTGGTGCCTGACCGACCATTTGAGCATGGCGAGCAGCGTGAGGTCGCGCACCGCGTTGCTGGCGAGCGTGAACTTGGCGGCGCTGCCGGTGGTGAGGTTATCGACGCTGTCCTTGTCGTTGGCGAGCGGCAGGAGCTTGATGATGCGCCCGATCGGAGCAAACGAGCCGGTCGCGAGATAATAGCCCCAGAGCACGTCGATCAGCTCCGGGCTCGGCTCGATCGCGGCCTTCTTCTTGCGGCCGCCGTCGATCTTCAAGACCTGCTCGATCTTGTCGAGCACGCCCGGCTTGGCCGGTCGGTAGGCGATCTGATCGAGCGTCGGCAGCTTGCCGTCGAGATATTCGTTGATCATGACGCGCCGCGTCGGCATGCGGTCGACAAAGGTGGCCAGCACTTCCTTCCAGTTGGGCAGGCCGGAATAGGCGATGGCGCGCACCAGCACCCAATGATCGGCCGGCGCGATCGGCAGCATCCTGGCGACGAGCTCCTCGGCGCGGTCCGGATTGGCGCCGAGAACCCCGGCGATGAAGCCGATATAGGCGCCCGAGGTTTCGACGTCCTTGAACGCCTGCCGGTCGCTCAGCGCGCGGACGAGGACGGGAAGGCCGTCCGGCTCGGGCCTGTTGCGATAAGCGTTGATCCATTTGAGCATCGCGTCGGTCGAGTTGAACGCCGGACTTGGCGAGGCCGCGGCCGGCGCGAGAAGGGCTGCTCCGAGCGCAATAGCGGCGAATAGACCGGCGGCGGCGCGGCGCCGGCAGCCGGCAACAAAGCCTTCGGTAACCATATGTTCTCCTCCCGGCGTGGAAGGCGGGCGGCGCGGCTTGCCATCCGCGCCGTCCGACACGGGGCGAGCGAAACAGGCCGGCGGGGCGATTTGCTGACTGCGCCGGCACGAAATCGCGGCTGAGCTGTGGCACTTAAAAGCGCCGGCGGCGGCGCTTTCGCGCGCCGCACAGATTTCAAACGCATGTTTGAGGAGAGCGCCGCCAAATTGCGGCCGCATTTGCCTTGACCGGCGCTGCCACAATGCTTATAAAAGCAATCCGAAAAGGAAGGGTCGGTCAGTGGCCATGTCGACGATTCTCGTAGCGAAGCGCACCGCCGGGGGTGGATGAACCCACTCGCGAGACGTGGCGGTGCGCAATCCAGGGGCTCTTGAGCCCCTTTTTTATTTCGCAAACTAATGGTGTGACGATGAGCCGAAACCGATTTCGCCCCGTCCATTCTGGGACGGCCGGAACGGCCGGACCCGGGACGACCGAGAGCGGCGGCAGCAAGCGGAGCAAGCCATGACGGACATGACCGGCGCGGAGATGGTGATCGCGGCGCTTGCCGATCAGGGCGTCGAGCACATTTTTGGCTATCCCGGCGGGGCGGTGCTGCCGATCTACGACGCCTTGTTCGATCAGGACAAGGTGCGTCACATCCTGGTGCGGCACGAACAGGGCGCGGTGCATGCCGCCGAAGGCTATGCGCGCTCGACCGGCAAGGTCGGCGCCGTGGTGGTCACCTCCGGGCCCGGCGCGACCAATGCGGTGACCGGCTTGACCGACGCGCTCTGCGACTCGGTCCCGCTCGTCGTCATCACCGGGCAGGTGCCGACGCACCTCATCGGCAACGATGCGTTCCAGGAATGCGACACCGTCGGCATCACCCGGCCGTGCACGAAATACAATTATCTGGTCAAGAACGTCGCCGACCTGCCGCGCGTCCTGCACGAGGCGTTTCATATCGCCGCGAGCGGGCGGCCGGGCCCGGTCGTGGTCGACATCCCGAAAGACATTCAATTCGCCAAAGGCGCCTATTCCCGGCCCAGGGAATTCCAGCACCGGGGCTACCGGCCGAAGACGAAGGGCGATCTCGATAAGATCAAGGAGGCCGTCGACATGATGGCGGCGGCGCGGCGCCCGCTGTTCTATACCGGCGGCGGCGTGATCAATTCCGGCCGCGCGGCGAGCGATCTCCTGCGCGAACTGGTCAAGCTCACCGGCTTTCCCATCACCTCGACGCTGATGGGGCTCGGCGCATTCCCCGCCGCCGACCGGCAATGGCTCGGCATGCTCGGCATGCACGGCACCTGGGAAGCCAACTGGTCGATGCACGATTGCGATCTGATGATCGCGGTCGGCGCGCGCTTCGACGACCGCATCACCGGCCGGCTCGATTCCTTTTCTCCGGGCTCGAAGAAAATCCACATCGACATCGACCCGTCCTCGATCAACAAGAACGTCAAGGTCGATCTCGCCATCATCGGCGACTGCGCCCATGTGCTGGAGGACATGGTGCGGTTGTGGCGCGCGAGCGCGCTCGTTCCGGACAAGAAGGCGCTCGATGCCTGGTGGGCGCAGATCGGCAAATGGCGGGCCAAGAACTCGCTCGCCTATCGGAACTCGAACGAGATCATCAAGCCGCAATACGCGATCCAGCGCCTCTACGAATTGACCAAGGGCCGCGACATCTACATCACCACCGAGGTCGGCCAGCACCAGATGTGGGCGGCGCAGCTCTATCAGTTCCAGGAGCCGAACCGCTGGATGACATCGGGCGGGCTCGGCACCATGGGTTACGGCCTGCCGGCCGCGGTCGGCGTGCAGCTCGCGCATCCGAACTCGCTCGTCGTCGATATCGCCGGCGAGGCCTCGGTGCTCATGACCATGCAGGAGATGTCGACGGCGGTGCAGTACGACCTGCCGATCAAGGTCTTCATCATCAACAACCGCTATATGGGCATGGTGCGGCAGTGGCAGGAACTCCTGCATGGCGGCCGCTACGCCCATTCCTACACCGAGGCGCTGCCGGATTTTGTCAAGCTCGCCGAGGCCTACCACGCCCACGGCATCCGCTGCGAGCATCCCGGCGAGCTCGACGAGAAGATCCGCGAAATGCTCGAGGTGAACAAGCCGGTGCTGTTCGACTGCGTGGTCGATCCGGCGGAGAATTGCTTCCCGATGATTCCTTCCGGCCGCGCCCACAACGAGATGCTGCTCGGCGAAGCCGCCGTGCGCGTCGAGGACGCCGTCACCGAGGAAGGCAAGGTGATGGTGTAGAATCATGCCCTCTGCCGCGAGAGGAGAGGGTGAGAGGAGCAAGGTCGTGACCACCGCGATGACTCATTATCCCACCACCGCGGTCAGCGAGCGGGTCGAGAGCCGCACGCTCTGCGTGCTGGTGGACAACGAACCCGGCGTGCTCGCCCGCGTGATCGGCCTGTTCTCCGGTCGCGGCTACAATATCGACTCGCTCACCGTCTCCGAGACCGAGCATGAGAAGCATCTCTCCCGCATCACCATCGTCACCCGCGGCACGCCGATGGTCGTCGAGCAGATCAAGAATCAACTCGGTCGGCTGGTGCCGGTGCACCGCGTCGTCGATCTGACCAGCGGCGGCCCCGCGCTGCAGCGCGAACTCGCCATGGTCAAGGTGCGCGGCAAGAGCGAGCACCGCATGGAGGCGCTGCGCCTCGCCGACGCCTTCCGCGCCCGCGTCATCGACGCCGCCAACGAGAGCTTCGTGTTCGAGATCACCGGCGCGTCGGACAAGATCGAGAGCTTCGTCAACCTGATGCTGCCGCTCGGCTTGGTCGAGGTCTCGCGCACCGGCGTCGCCGCCATTTCGCGCGGGCCGGAAGGGATGTGAGGTTACGCCGCCGAGCGCGCCGGCTGCGCCGACAATCGCGCCACCAGCGCGGCGAATTGGTCGAGGAAGCCGCGGAGAAACGTCCGCGTGCTGTCGTCGCCGATGTGGCCTTGATCGTCAACAAGGTTCGGTTTGAACGTAATGTAGGCTTCGCCGCCGAGCAGGATCATGCCGAGCCCGGTCATGACCGAACGCAGATGCTGTTGCGCCAGCGCGCTGCCGATGGCGCCCGGCGACGTGCCGGTGATGAAGCCTGGCTTGCCGGCCCAGGAGTTCCTGCCGTAAGGCCGCGCGCCCCAATCGACGGCGTTCTTCAACACCGCCGGAATCGAGCGATCGTGCTCCGGCGTGACGATGAGCACGCCGTCCGCGCGCGCGAGCTCGCCTTTGTAGCGCACGACTTCGGCCGGCAGGTTGCCCTCGAGGTCCTGATTGAACATCGGCAGATCGTCGATGCGGACGAAGTTCGCGTCGAATTTGTCGGCGCCGAGCTTGGCGAGCGCGCGGGCAAGCTTGCGGTTGAGCGAATCACGGCGGTTGCTGCCGACGATGACGGCAATCTGCGGCTTGGACATGGTGGATCACCTCGGATAGAAATCGTAACCGAGGCTAGATAGGTGACCGGGCGCAAGGCCCGCAAGAGGGCACATCGATGAAACCAGGCCACATGGATTTGCCCGCGGATTGCCGCGCCATCGGCGACGTGCTCGCCCGGATCGGCGACAAATGGTCGGTGCTGGTCGTTTCCCGGCTGGGCGGGGGGCCGCTGCGCTTCAACGAGCTGCGGCGCGCGATCGGCGGCATTTCGCAGCGCATGTTGACGCTCACCCTGCGCGGGCTCGAGCGCGACGGCCTGGTCACGCGCACGGTGTTCCCGACCATTCCGCCGCGGGTCGATTACGCGTTGACCCCGCTCGGCCGCGATCTGTTGAACCCGGTCTCGGCCCTCGGCGCCTGGGCGATCCGCAACCAGGCGAAAATCGCCCGCGCGCGCGAGCGGTTCGACGGCGCGCAAGCCGCATCCGCTGCGGGCTGAAGATGGACAACTTGCGGTTACGGATATTTTGTATATCCGTATGGAGGCAGCCGGGGGACTCGTCTCCGATCCGGGCCGGGGACCTGGTCTGCCGGCCGGGTTGACGGTGCGCGGCGCGGTGCTGGTGGATCGAATCCGGACCCTCGACCGTTCGGCGCGCGGATTTCGCGCGGCAGATCGCGTACCGGACGAAATCCTCGATGAGGTGCGGGGGCGTCTGGCCACGTTGCTCGGGCTTAATTTGATTGCTATCAGCCGCGGGTCGGAAGAAAATTGAGGTTGGCCTGATCCATCCGGCCGAAGATTTTCCGCCTGCGCTTGCAGAATCGAAGCAACGTTGTCATTGCCAGTACGGTACTGGCCTGAGTAAGGAC
>JASHRY010000355.1 GCA_030037105.1 Xanthobacteraceae bacterium | reverse complement strand
ATCACGCTCGGATTCGAGGTGTTGGTGCACGACGTGATCGCGGCGATCACCACGTCGCCATGACCGAGCGTATCCTTTCGCCCCTCGACCGGAACGCGCTTGTCGAGCTCGGCCGCCTTGCCGAATTCCTTGTCCATCGCCTGCGCGAATCCGCTCTTGACCTCTTTGAGCGGCACCCGGTCCTGCGGCCGCTTCGGGCCGGCGAGCGACGGCTCGACCGAGGCAAGCTCGAGCTTGAGCACATCGGTAAAGATCGGATCCGGCGTCGTCCGGGTGTGATACATGCCCTGCGCCTTGGCATAAGCCAGCACCAGCGCGATCCGCTCCGCCGGCCGGCCGGTATCGCGCAGATAGCGGATAGTGTCGTCGTCGATCGGAAAGAAGCCGCAGGTCGCCCCGTATTCCGGCGACATGTTGCCGAGCGTGGCGCGATCCTCGATCGACAGATTCGCCAAGCCCGGCCCGAAATATTCGACGAATTTGCCGACGACGCCGCGCTTGCGCAGCATCTGCGTCACGGTGAGAACGAGGTCGGTCGCAGTGACGCCCTCCCTGAGCTTGCCGTTGAAGCGCACCCCGATCACTTCCGGCAGCAGCATCGAATAGGGCTGGCCGAGCATGGCAGCCTCGGCTTCGATGCCGCCAACGCCCCAGCCGAGCACGGACAGTCCGTTCACCATGGTGGTGTGCGAATCGGTGCCCACCAGCGTGTCCGGATAGGCAAGCTCGGTTGCGGCGACCTTGTCCGCGAATTTGACCTTCGTTTTCGCCGTCCAAACCACATGGGAAAGATATTCGAGGTTGACCTGGTGGCAGATGCCGGTGCCCGGCGGCACCACGCGGAAATTCTCGAACGAGCGCTGCGCCCATTTGAGAAACCGATAACGTTCCTGATTCTGCTTGTACTCCTCCGCGACATTCTTCTTGAATGCGGTATTGTTGCCGAAAAAGTTGACCACGACCGAATGGTCGATGACGAGGTCCACGGGCACCAGCGGATTGATCTTTCTCGGGTCGCCGCCCAGCATTTTCATGGCGTCGCGCATGGCGGCGAGATCGACCACCGCGGGCACGCCGGTGAAGTCCTGCATCAGCACACGCGCCGGCCGGAAGGCGAGTTCACGCTCGGAGGTCTTGGTCTTGAGCCATTGCGCGACTGCCTGGATGTCCTCCTTGGCGATCGAACGGCCGTCCTCGTTGCGCAGCAGATTCTCGAGCAGCACTTTGAGCGAGAACGGCAGCCGCGAGATCCCCTTGAGCCCGTTTTTTTCCGCCGTCGGAAGGCTGTAGAAGGCGTAGGTCTTGGAGCCGACCTTGAGCGGCTGCAGGCATTTGAAGCTATCGAGCGAATTCATGACTATTGTCCCATCCTGCCGGCCGTCCGCCGGCGCAAATCGGAGGTAATTTATTGCCAAAACAAGCGCCAACGGACCGTTGGCGGTCGGACGCGCCAAGGCGCCGCCGATGCGCCGTCGTCCGTTCCGCGGCTTATAAGGTCTTTTCGCGGCTTGTGCCAGTTTGGCAAGGAATGATCGATAAAATGCCGGGGATCGCTCGACGAAGACGCGGGCAGCCGACGCAACTTTCGCCCCTGGTCCCACAGGACGTCACCGATGCGGCTTTCGGCTTCTGATCTGGCCTGCTGGCGCGGCGGACGCGAGGTTTTCGCCGGCGTGCGCTTTTCCGTCGCCTCCGGCGAGGCTTTGACGATCAGCGGTCGCAACGGCGCGGGCAAGTCGTCCCTTCTGCGCATGGTGGTCGGGCTCGTGCGCATCGGCGGCGGCCGGCTCGATTTGGAAGGGGGCAACCCGGAATTGACCCTGGGCGAGCAAGCCCATTATCTCGGTCACCAGGACGCGCTCAAACCCTCGCTGTCGGTCGGCGAAAACCTGCAATTCTGGGCCGGTTTTCTTGGCGCAGGCGCTGCTGACATCGGCAAGCCCCTGGCGGCGGTCGGACTCGACGTGCTCGCCGATCTGCCGGCCGCTTACCTTTCCGCCGGGCAGCGGCGCCGGCTGTCGGTCGCCCGCCTCCTTGCCGTCGAGCGTCCGATCTGGCTGCTCGACGAGCCTGCAAGCACGCTCGATGCCACAGCCCAGGAGCTCCTGATCGGCTTCATGCGCGCGCATCTTGCCGCCGGCGGCCTTATCCTCGTTGCGACGCATGGGGCGATGATCGGGCTCGACGGCGCGCAGGAATTACGGCTCGGTCAGACAAATTCTTCGCCCGCTCAGAATGCTTCCTCCCTTGAGGGGGAGCGCTGGGGTGATCCCACCGCGCTCGCGTCTCCGGGATCCCCGGGAAGGGGGGCATCTTGACGCTCGCGCGGTCCTCTTCCTCTTCCCGCCGCCCGACCGCATCAAACGGCGACGACGGTCTCTCCCTCGAAGGGGGAAGGCAACAAATATTGCATCACGGGAATACCTCCATGATCCCGCTGGCGACCCTTCTCGTACGCGACATGCGCATCGCCGTGCGCGTCGGTGGCGGCGCTCTCATGGGCGTATTGTTCTTCCTGGTCGTGGTCACCCTCGTGCCCTTCGCGCTCGGGCCCGACCTCGCGCTGCTCAAGCGGATCGGTCCGGCGATCCTGTGGCTGGCGGCGCTGCTCGCGAGCCTGCTCGCGCTCGACCGGCTGTTTGCCGCCGACCGCGAGGACGGCTCGCTCGATCTCATCCTCATGGGTCGCGCGCCGCTCGAACTGGTGATCGCGGTGAAGGGGTTCGCCCATTGGCTCACCACCGGCTTGCCGCTCGTCATTGCCGCGCCACTCGTCGGCCTTTTTCTCAACCTCGATGCGCCGGCCGAAGCCGCTCTGGTCCTGACCCTCCTCGTCGGCACGCCGGCACTGACCTTCATCGGCCTCATCGGCGCCGCCATTGCCGTGACACTGCGTCGCGGCGGGCTGTTGCTCGCCGTTCTGGTGTTGCCGCTGACGGTGCCGATTCTCATCTTCGGCGTCGCCGCAGCGAATGCGGCCGTCGTCGGGCCGGTCCCATTCGGGAATCCGTTCACCGTCCTCTGCGCGCTGACGCTCGGCAGCCTGATCGTCGGGCCGTTTGCGGCCGCGGCCGCGCTGCGTCAAGAAATGGAATAGCAATCCGGCTCATGCAAAGTTGAAACTCACCAGGGCTGCCGGCGTTGCGCTCGCGCGTCCAAATGTCTAGAGCATGATCCGGAAAAGTTTTCCGAAAAGATCGTGCTCCACTAAGGAGCGCAATTCGATTTAATGTGGTCGGATTGGGCTTTAGGAAAACCGGTGAAGAAAGAAACTGCGATGGCCATCGTCGATTTTGCCAACCCGTCGCGTTTCCTCAAGTTTGCCGATCGCGCGATACCGTGGCTCGGCGGCGTGACGGTGTTGGTCTTTGCGTTCGCGCTCAATCAGGCGATGCTCGCTCCGGACGACTATCAACAGGGCGCCGCCGTCAAGATCATGTTTCTGCACGTGCCCGGCGCCTGGCTCGGCATGTTGGGTTGGGCGCTGATGACGGTCGCCGCGCTCGGCACACTCGTTTGGCGCCATCCGCTCGCCGACGTCACGGCCAAGGCAACGGCGCCGGTCGGCGCGGCTTTCACGCTGATGTGCCTCGTGACCGGTTCGCTGTGGGGGCGCCCGATGTGGGGCACCTATTGGGTATGGGATGCGCGGCTCACTTCGGTGCTCGTCCTTTTTCTTCTCTATCTCGGCGTCATCGCGTTGTGGCGCACGGTCGAGGATCCCTCGCGCGCGGCGCGCGTCGCCGCGATCCTCACCCTGGTCGGCGCACTCGATCTGCCGATCATCAAATTCTCGGTCGATTGGTGGAATACACTGCACCAGCCGGCCTCGGTGTTTCGCTTCGGCGGCCCGACCATCGACCGGTCGATTCTCATTCCCCTGTTGGTCATGGCGCTGGCATTCACGCTTCTGTTCGCGACCTTGCTCGTCGCCGCCATGCGCAACGAAATCCTGCGCCGGCGCGTGCGGACGTTGCGGCTCATGCAGGCGAGCGCCGCGAGCTGACGATGGAGCCGGCGAACCACATCGGCTTTATCGTGGCCGCCTACGCCGCCGCCACCGTGGTGGTCGGCGCATTGGCCGCCTGGGTGACGCTCGACTACCGGATGCAACTGCGCCGGCTCGCCGATCTCGAGCTGAAAGGCCTCACGCGCCGTTCGACATCCAATCGCTCCGAACCGGCCATGCGGCGGGCGAAGGAGAAAGCATGACCGCCGCGACGAACGAGCGCGCCGGTGTCAGACAGCGCCGCATCCTCATGCTGGTGCCGCTCGTCGTTTTCTTCGGATTGGTCGTGCTGCTCCTGATCGGCCTTTATTCCGGCGATCCCTCGCGCATTCCTTCGGTATTGATCGGCCATTCGGCGCCGCAGACACGCCTGCCGCCAATCGCCGGCCTCGATCGCAACGGCGAGCCCGTCCCCGGCATCGATCCAGCCGGCTTCAAGGACGCGGTGACCGTCGTCAACGTCTGGTCGTCGTGGTGCGTGCCGTGCCATGACGAGGCGCCGCTGCTCATGCAACTGGCGCGGGACAACCGCGTGCGCCTCGTCGGAATCAACTACAAGGACAATCCGGACAACGCGCGGCGCTTCCTCGGCCGTTACGGCAACCCGTTCGCCGCGGCGGGCGCCGATGAGGACGGGCGCGCGGCGATCGAGTGGGGCGTCTATGGCGTGCCCGAGACGTTCGTGGTCGGCCGCGACGCCCGCATCGCCTACAAATTGGTCGGGCCGATCACCGCGGACAATTTAGCCTCGGCGCTCAAGCCCGCGATCGAGAAGGCGCTCGCGGCGGGGTCGTAGCATTGTGCGCTGGATCATCCCTCGCTCCGGGGCCGTGCGAAGCGAGCAACCCCGGAATCCATAGCCCCGGCGCGGGGAGTATGGTTTTCGAACTCGCCGCCATCCACGTCGGCTGTCGCCGACTTGGCCCTTCAAGTGGTGCCGATCTCGGGTAAAACCGAGATCGGTGGCGTCCGGAATGACGGCGAACTGGTCAACCGGATTCGGTATCACTCTTCCTGTGCCGCCGCAGTCTCGGCCGCGTATTTCTTCAGCAGCGGGAATTGCAGCGCGCCGAACAGGAAGGTCAGCGGCGCGACGGCGAAGACCTTGAAATCGACCCAGACGTCGGTCGAGGTATTGCGCCACACGATTTCGTTGAGAACGGCGAGCGCGAAGAAGAAGATCGCCCAACGCAGCGTGAGCTTGCGCCAGCCGTCCGCGGTGAGGTGGAAGAGCGTATCGAATACCACGCCCAAGAGCGGCTTGTTGAAGAGGAGACCGCCGAGCAGCGTCGCGCCGAACAGCGCATAGATGATGGTCGGCTTGATCTTGATGAACAGAGCGTTGTGCAGGATCAACGTCAGGCCGCCGAACACCAGCACGATGATTGCCGTGACCACCGGCATGATCGGCAGCGCCCGCG
>JASHRY010000354.1 GCA_030037105.1 Xanthobacteraceae bacterium | reverse complement strand
GGCTGAGCCCCCGCTGGAGCCACCGGTGCCGGCGCCGCGGGCGAGACCACGGACGGCGCGGCAACCGGAGTCTGCGCGGATGACGGCAAGGCCGCGCATGTCAGCGCGAGTCCGAGAACGAGGCCGCACGTGCTTTGCCGATGGAACATTTTCACACCTCGGCCCAGTAGCGGATGAGGTTGTGATAGATCCCGGTCAGCTTGACGATGTCCGCATCGTTCCTGTCGAGCCGTGCGATCAGGCCCTGTATCGCGGTGTCGAGATCGAAAATGAGGCTGCGCGCATGGTCGTCGCGGATCATGCTCTGCAGCCAGAAGAACGACGCCACGCGCGCGCCGCGGGTGACGGGCGTCACCGTGTGCAGGCTGGATGCCGGATAGAGCACGAGGTGTCCGGCCGGCAGCTTGACCTGGTGCGCGCCGTAATAATCTTCGACGATCAATTCGCCGCCGTCGTACTCGTCCGGCTCGGAAAGAAACAGAGTGACCGACAAATCGGTGCGGATGCGCATGCCGGTGAAATGATCGCCGCGCACGGCATTGTCGACGTGGACGCCGAAATGCTGGCCGACGGTGTAGCGGTTGAACAGCGGCGGAAAGATGTGGCGCGGGATCGCGGCCGAGACGAACAGCGGACAGGCGGCGAGCGCCTTGACGACGCGTTCGCCGAGCTGGCGCGACGCCTCGCTGTTCGGCGGCAATTGCTCGTTCCTTTTGACCATGGCCGATTGCGCTCCGGCGGTCGAGCGGCCGTCCTCCCACGCGGCGGCGTCCATCGCCGCGCGGAATTCCGCCACCTCGGCCTTGCTTAGCACATCCGGCACGCAGACCAGCATTCTCGGTCACAGTTTAGAATTAGAAAGATTTCAGAATCTCGCCGATAGCTGCACACCTATAACACGACCCGGCGCAACGAGAACAAATGGTGCGGCGCTTTGATAGAAGGCGTCGTAGTAGAGCTTGTTGAAGATGTTGTTCACGAACACCTTCCACTCGTAGTTCTTGAGGAAATATCCTTCGACGAACGCGTCGAAGCGCCAGTAGTCGGGAAGCACCGTGCCCTGGTCGGCGGCGAGCAGCGTTCCGCCGTAGATTTTCGAGCGATAGGTCGCCTGGCCGCCGATTTCGACGTATTGATTGATCTTGTACTTGGTCAGCACGTTGAACGATTGATTGGCGACGAAGGCGAGCGGCAGGCCGATGTTGGTTGGCACGGCCGACTTGTCTACCCTGGTGTTCATGAGCACGAGCCCGGAATAGACGCTCCACCTGTCGGTGATCTTGCCTTCGGCGCCGAGGTCGATGCCCTGGACGTGATAGGCCGCTCCGGCCTGAATGGTGCCGGCGTTGGGATAGCCGGTCGGGACCAGCTCGCGGGCGTTGCTGACATCGGTGCGGAACAGCGCTGCCGTCGCCAGCAGATGCCGGTCGAACAGTTCCCACTTGGTCCCGACCTCCGCCGCCCTGCTCTCGATCGGGCTGAAGATCTGGTTGATCGGCGACGTCGGATTGAGACCGCCATAATTGGCGGATGTGCCGTCGAGTTCCGCGCCGATCGGGTCCGACGCCGTTCCGTAGGCCGAATAGATGCTGACGAACGGCACCGGCTTGACGACGATGCCGAAATTGTAATTCCACATGCCGAACGAAGCGTCGATGGTCGGGTAGCCGTTCTTGGCGGCGCTGATGTCGTACTGGTCGAAACGCAGGCCGCCGTTGAGGATGATGAGATCCCGGTAGTTCGCCGTCTCGAGCACGAAGGCGCTCGTGGTGTCGACGGTGATGATGTTGGGGTTCCCGGTCAGCACCGCAGCAGGCCAGGTGTAGAAGTTGGGCGGGTTGAGGACGGAAGCGTCCGGGTAGCTTTCGACGCCGTTAGTTGCCCCGGTTCCGACCCCCTCCGAAGTGTTCCCGGAATAGGAGTCGATGCTCACGCCCTCGCGCGAGGCTTCGGCGCCGGTCACGACCGTATTGGCGATCTGTCCGGTCTGGAACTTGATCGTCGCGGCGGATTGGTCGGCGAGCACATTGGTGACTTGGTAGCGGCTGGTCGGATTGAGGTTGGCCGTCCAGGTCGCCGGATTCGGATTGGCGAAGTTGCCGTCGGGGTTGGAGGAGGATTGCTCCGGGATCGTCCCGATATAATTCAAGACCGATCTTTCGTCCCTTATTTTGTTGCTCAGGGTCACGAAGTCGTTGACCCGCCACTCGCCGTTCACGGTCCCGATGTCCTGCTGCGTGTTCTGGAAGTCGCGATTGACGAAGCCGTAATAGGTGTCGCGCGGCACGCCGACCGAGGTGACCGGAAGCTGGGCGACCCGGTCGTAGGGAACACCGAAATCCGGCAACGAATGCAGATCGGTGTGAATGTAATTCGCCGTCACCGTCACGTCGTTGGTCGGCGTCCATTTCACCGCCGCCAATCCGCCCCAGCGATCGTCGAAGGTATAGTCCCGCTCCGACACGTTGGCGTTCTGCCACATGCCGTCCAAGCGGACGGCGAGCGTCGGGCTGATGACCTGGTTGACGTCGAAGGTGACGCGCTTGGTGTTGTCGCTGGCGAGTATCGAGTCGGCGTTGTAGAAGCTGGTGTCCGTCGTCGCCTGCTTAGTGACGATGTTCAGCGCGCCGCCGGTGGTGCCGCGGCCGTCGATGGACGAGGACGGCCCCTTCAGAATCTCGATCTGCTCGGTGAAGAAGTTCTCGCGGATGCTGACGGCGGGATCGCGGATGCCGTCGATGAAGACGTCGTTGCGCGCGTCGAAGCCGCGGATGAAGAAGCGGTCGCCGAAAGCGTTGCCGCCCTCGCCGGTGCCGATGGTCACGCCGGCGGTCGTGCGCGCCACGTCCTTGAGGCTGGTGGCGTCCTTGTCCTCGAGGATTTCCTTGGTGAGGACGGTGATGCTCTTCGGCGTGTTGGCGATCGGCTCGCTGAACTTGGGCGACGCCAGACGGTCGGCCTTGTAGGGCGCGGCCGGATCGGCATAGGGATTGCGATCCGCCGGCTGCGCGGCCGTGTTCGCGGGGGCGGGTTTCGGCTTGGCCTGAGCCGCGTGTTTCGCCCGCGCCGCGCGGCGCAGCGCCGCGCGCACGCGCAACTGTTCGGCCGTCGGTTTTGTCGTCGCGTGGCGCTTGTGCGCCACCGGCGCTTCGACCTTCACCGGCGGCAATGCCTGCTCCTGCGCTTCCGCGCCGGTGATCGAGGCGACGGCGACCAGGCATCCCACCGTGGCCTTGCGTGTTGCGTTGCTCCCTAATGCGTCCTCGATCCGCCCCACCGCGATCAATGACCGCAGCGATCGCGGCACTATCACGCCACCCATGAATCGCCCCCCTCGTTTCTCGACGGTTCGCGCCCGCTTGGTATTGCGGCGCAAATATGACGAGTAGGTATTTCTATCGAGGAAGACGTTGAGAATCAAACCAAAGTACGGTATTGCGGAATATAAATACTGTAATTTTTCTAATTTGAAAATATATTCTACATTCGAATTTCTCTAATTCGATAGAAAACTCCATGTTGGCAGCGGTTCTAATCTTTGATCTGAATTGCTGGTCTTGCAGCGGAAAATCGAAGCGGCCGCTTGTCGAATTGCGATGTGGCGCGGGCGGGGCGGGGCGGGGACGCTCGCCGGCCGGCGTTGGTCGGAAAGGACGCCGCGCGCACGTGCCCGATCAGGCCAAGACGTGGCGTCGGTACGACGAGTGGCAAGAGCGAACGGCAAACATGCCGTTCATTCGCCGCCGCTTGGCGGCTTCATGAGAGAAAACAATTCGTCGACCGTTCTCTCGGCGATCTCGCGCACGCGGTCGGTATCGAGGGCCCCGGCAATCCTCACCTGCCGCACGACGGCGAGGATCTCGTCGCGGAAGCCGGTCAGGAATGACAGCGGATCCTTTGAATCGTTGGCCACTCTGGCAATCAGGCCGGTGACCAGTATCTGACAGGCAATCATGCGGCCGTTCAATTCCTCCATTACGCCCCCCTTGGCTGCCGTTGTCGTCGTCGACAGTCGTGACTCCTTGACGGCCGTTAGGGAAGAGGACGTTGAAGAAAAAATGCGTCGCTTGACCACCGTTCCTTGAAGCGCCTTGTTGCTGCTCGACGCACCGCGCCGCGGCGAAGGTTAGGTGAACGTTCACATCCGCCGCCGTTCGCCGTCACGCAACCGCCGCCTTGCGCGCGAGCGTCTGCCGCACCTCGAAGCCCTCGAATTTCGGATGCTCCAGATAGAGCGGTCCCGTCGTCTCGTTGCCGGCCCGCGCATGCGCGGCACGGAACTCCTCCGATTTGGTCCACACCTCGAAGGCGGCTCTGCTCTGCCACACCGTATGGGAGGCATAGAGCGTATGATCGTCCGCCTCGGGACCGCGCAGCAGATGGAACTCGACGAAACCCGGCATGCGTTCGAGATGGGAATCGCGGCTCAGCCAGACCTTTTCGAAAGCCTCTTCGGCGCCTCTCTTCACGCGAAAGCGGTTCATGGCGATGAACATCGTCTTTTCTCCCGATGGCAAGGGACGGATCGTCAACTATTGCTCTTTACGCCGTAGCGGATGGTCAGCGAGGCCTTAAAGGTGATCCCGGGGCTCGGCACCACATAGCCGGCCGCCGTGCTGCAGCACATGTACTTCGTATAGTCCACGTTCAGCAGATTTTCGATCGAGAAGGCGGCA
>JASHRY010000353.1 GCA_030037105.1 Xanthobacteraceae bacterium | reverse complement strand
CCGGCGCCCGTGGCCAAGCTCCTCGGCGAGGCGATCGTGCTTGCCGTCATGCTCGGCTCCGCGCTCAAATTCGAAGGCCGCTTCATCCTGCAGACGCAGAGCCACGGTCCGGTGCGCATGCTCGTCGTCGATTTCGCCTCGCCCGGCCGGGTGCGCGCCTGCGCCCGCTTCGATGTCGCCCGCGTCGCCGCCGCCGTTGCCGCCAACGCGGCCGAGCCGGGACGGCTGCTCGGCCGCGGCCATCTCGCCATGACCATCGACCAGGGCCCCGACATGAGCCGCTATCAGGGGCTCGTCCCGCTCGACGGCGGGACTCTCGAACACGCGGCGCACGAATATTTTTCGCGCTCGGAGCAGATTCCGACCCGGGTGCGGCTCGCGGTCGCCGAGGAATTCCGCGCCGGCGAGAACGGCGCGCGGCGGCGCTGGCGCGCCGGCGGCATTCTGCTCCAGTTCCTGCCCAAGTCGCTCGAACGCGCGCGCCAGGCGGACCTCGATCCCGGCGACGCGCCGCCGGGCACCGGGCCCCATGTGCTGCCCGAGGACGAAGCCTGGGTCGAGGGCCGCTCTCTCCTTGCCACCGTCACGGACGTCGAGCTGATCGATCCGGCGCTGTCGAGCGAGCGCCTGGCCTACGATCTGTTCCACGAGCACGGCGTGCGCGTATTCCGCGCCGCGCCGGTCAACGCCCAATGCTCGTGCTCGCGGCAAAGCGTCGAGGCAATGCTGCGCAGCTTCTCGCAGGACGACCGCGACGACATGATCGAGAACGGCAAGATCACCGTGACCTGCGAATTCTGCAGCTCGACCTATGTATTCCGGCCGAATGAAATCGCGGCATGAACGGCGCGCTTGTTAACCGTGTTCTGCCAATTATAAGGACGATCAAAGCCCGCTGAACCAGTCGTAGCCCTGATTCTCCCAATAGCCGCCGGCGTCGTTGTTCTGCACCCACATGGCGGTGACGTATTTCGGGTTCTTGAAGCCGAGCTTGGTCGGGATGCGGATTTTGATCGGGAAGCCGTAGGCCTGCGGCAGGATCCGGTGATCGAATTTGAGCGTCAGTTGCGTCTGCGGATGCAGCGCGGTCGGCATGTCGATCGTATTCGAATATCCTTCCGCGCACTGGAACCAGACATATTTGGCGCGGGTGTCGGCGCCGATCAGCTTGAGGAAATCGGACAGCTTGACGCCCTGCCAGGAGCCGATCGCGCTCCAGCCCTCGACGCAGACAAGGCGCGTGATCTGCGAGACTTCGGGCAGCCGGTAGAGCTCGGACAGCGTCCACGGCTTCTTGTCGTCGACGAGCCCGCCGATCTCGAGTCGGTATTTGTCGCCGTCGATGTCCGGCGCTTCATCCTCGCCATAATAGGCGTTGAATGGGAACGGCCGCGTGATCGCGCTTTCGGGATAGATCGGCGCCAGCGTGTTCGGATTGAACAGCCAGGCCTGGACGCGGTCGTTGAAGCGCGAGACGACGCGCAGCGCGTTCTCCGATGTCTCGCCGTCGATGATATCGCAGCCGCCGAGCAGGGCGAGCGCGCCGAGGCTGGTGACGCCGCGCAGGAACCGCCGCCGCGACGGCGCCGGGACGAGCTTCGCCGCGTCCTTGATCAGGAGCTGCGGATCGACGCCGAGGGCGGGCTTGCGTTGACCGGGCATCGTTTTCTCCCCGATTTATCGGCCGGCGATCATCGCGCGCAGGCTCTTCGGCACCAGGACGGCGAGAGCGACGTGCACGGCCAGGAACGCCGCAATCGCCGTCATTGCCGCGAAGTGCACGTAACGCGCGGTATTGTAGCCGCCGAAAAAAGTCGTCAGCGCCTGGAACTGCACCGGCTTCCAGATCGACAGGCCGGAGAGCACGGCCGCGGCCGCGGCGAGCAGCACGCCGACATAGAGCAGCTTCTGCACCGCGTTATAGACGGCGAGGTCGTCGTGGGCGAGGCGGCCGCGCAAGGCGGCGGCGAGGTCGCGGACCAACTCGCGCGGGCGGATCGGGAAGAATTTGCGGCGGAAGCGGCCGGTCAGGATCCCCAGCGTCACATAGACGACACCGTTGACGACCAGGAGCCACATGGCCGCGAAGTGCCAGAGCAGGGCGCCGGCGAGCCAGTTGCCGAGCGCAATCTGTCGCGGAAATACGAACCCGAACAGCGGCGAGGCGTCGTAGATCTGCCACCCCGAGCCGATCATCATCAGCACGGCGAGCGCGTTGATCCAGTGCGTCAGGCGCACCCAAAGCGGGTGGATGATCGGTCCCGCCGCGGTGTCGGGCGCCATGGGTTGACGTGCTGCGGCTTCGATCGTCACGGCGTCTGCAGGCATCTTTGTGCGCGGCGGACCTATAGCAAAATGCGTCGCGGACGCGTTTCACATTCATGTCACGCCGAGCCTGGCGTCTCAACACGGGAACGTGAGCCGGCACTGACCTCTTCCCCGCTGCGCGGGGAGAAGGAGGAGCAGGCGGCCGCGCCGCTTTTCCGAACCCCGATGCCGGGTTATGAAGCGCCGAAAGCCGGATTTTGCTCGCTCAGAGCGCGTCCAGGGAAAGCGGAAACCGGTTCTCCGTCCGGACGCGCGACAATACAAAAGCTCAAATCGTCATACCGCTCCAAGATTAAGTCATCCCGCTCTGAGGTATGGTATTGCGAAATGTCAAAGACCAGTCCCGGCAATTTCTTTGAGGATTTCCGCATCGGGGAGGTGATCCGGCACGCCACGCCGCGCACGGTCACCAGCGGCGACGTCGCGCTTTACAACGGCCTGTTCGGGTCCCGCTTCGCGCTGCAATCCTCGGACGCCTTCGCCAAGGCGATCGGCTATGCGCGCGCGCCGCTCGACGATCTCCTCGTGTTCCATATCGTCTTCGGCAAGACCGTCCCCGACGTCTCGCTCAACGCCGTCGCCAATCTCGGCTATGCCGGCTGCTATTTCCGCCGCCCGGTCTATCCCGGCGATACGCTCTCGGCGCTCTCCGAGATCATCGGCCTCAAAGAAAATTCGAGCCGCAAGACCGGCATCGTCTATGTGCGCACGACCGGATTCAGGCAGGACGGCGTGCCGGTGCTCGAATATGTGCGCTGGGTCATGGTGCGCAAACGCGACGAGACCGCGCCCGCGCCCGGCGATCACGTGCCGCGCCTGCCGACCGTGCTCGATCCCAAGGTTCTGGGCGAAGCCTGCCCGCCGATCGATGCCGCGGCCTACGACACGGCGCTGTCCGGCAGCGTCCATCGCTTCGGCGACTACGAGGTCGGCGAGTGCATCGACCACGTCGACGGCGTCACCGTCGAGGAGGCGGAGCACCAGATCGCGACCCGGCTCTACCAGAACACGGCGCGCATCCATTTCGATCTGTTCGGCGCCAAGCAAGGTCGATTCGGAGGGCGCCTGATTTACGGCGGGCATGTAATCTCGCTCGCGCGCGCACTGTCCTTCAACGGGCTCGCCAACGCCTTCCACGTCGCCGCCATCAACGGCGGCCGCCACGTGGCGCCGCTGTTTGCCGGCGGCACCGTGTTCGCATGGTCGCAGGTGCTGGCAAAATCCGAACTGCCGGGGCGCGAGGACGTCGGCGCGCTGCGGCTGCGTACCGTCGCGACGCGCGACCGCCCCTGCGCCGACTTTCCGCTCAAAACCGGCGACGATTACGACCCGGCGGTGTTGCTCGATCTCGACTATTGGGTGCTGATGCCGCGGTGAACGGGATCGACCGCGCGATCCCGCTTAGGCATGCGCGACCGGCCCGCCGAAGGAAAGTGAACGCGCCATGCCCGAGGATGCATTGCCGGAGAGGCTTCAGCGCCTGCTCGACCGCACGGACATCTTCGACTTGGTGCGGTTCGAGCGGCTGTGCCGCGACCAGCGCGACTTCGCCGGCATGGTCGGATGCTATGTGCCGAACGCGCCGGTGCGCACCTCCTGGTTCGACGGCACCGTCGAGGATTTCGCCGAAGCCTCGCGCAAGAAGATGGCCGCCGGGAGCCAAGCCAAGCATTGGATCATGCCGGCGCGGCTCGAGATCAAGCACGACCGCGCGCTGGTCGAAAGCCCGGCGTGCATCTTCGATCGGCTGACCTTCGACGGCGTCGAGTTCGACATGTTCCAGTATTGCCGGTTCTTCTCGCGCGTCGTCAGGACCGGCGCCGGCTGGCGGCTCGCCTCGTTCGAGGGAATCTACCAGCGCGACCGGATCGAGACGGTCGATCCGCGCGCGGAGCCGCCTTTGGACTGGAAGCTGATCGCGACGCTGCGGCCGTCCTACAAGTTCATGGGCTACACGCAGATCAAACGCGGCTACGCGCTCAACCCGGAACTCCTTGGCGACGATCGGCCCGATCTACTCCAGGCGTTCTACGCTCGCGAGCGGAAATGGCTGGAGAGCGGACGGTAGACTGATCCCATTGAATCGGATCGCGCTCCGGCTTCCTGTTGCATCCCGCCCGCGCCGCGAAAGAATAAACTCCTCCGCCGTGGCGGACGAGAGAAAAGAAAAACCGTTTCCGGCCGCGCGCGCTCCCCTCGCGTGCGGAGAGGTCAAATAAAGCCGTTCTCGCAGTCAGCCCGTAGCCTGCATGAGCACGGCGACATGCGGGAAAACCGATCCGGCTGTCGCGAAAATCCCGGATTTCGCTTCGCCCATCCGGGCTACGCATCTGCCATTGGTACGGGTGATCCAATCGTCGCGACGGATGTCCCGCCGTGGCGGACGTGACAGCCGACATTGTGCGCGTGACTCTCAGTTGAGAATTCGCTTGCCGTCGCCGCAATCGAGCGAAAAGGCGGGGATGTCGATGTCGAAACGCTCGCCGCCGGCGCTGACCATGCCGTAGGTGCCGGTCATGAAGCCCGAGGGCGTCTGCAGCGGCACCCCGCTGGTATATTCGAACGACTCGCCGGACTTGAGCACCGGTTCCTCGCCGACGACGCCGGCGCCGCGCACCTCCTGGCGGCGGCCGCCGGCGTCGGTGATGCGCCAGTGGCGGGTCTTGAGCTGCACCGTTTCGGGGCCGTGGTTGGTGATGGCGATCGTATAAGCCCAGAAAAAATAATTGTTCTCCGGCGAGGACCGGTCGGCGATGAAGCGCGGGGTCACCACGACCTCGATGTTGCGGGTGACGGCACGATACATGGGTGATTCCTGGCTCCGCCGCCGGACTTGCGCGCGCGGCGCCGCCGACAGCCTCATATGATTCCACGCGTCGCGCATGGCGCCAACCGTCCGCTGCAATAATCGCGCTGAAGACCTTTCTCAAGCCACACTTGTAGGCCCTTTGGGTGGAGTATGATCGGGCGCAAGCCGGCCTTCACGCTTGCGGGCCGCGCCCTGGATTGAGGTCTCCCCGCGCGGGGAAAGCGTGTGAATTGCCGGCGCGGCCTGGTCATTCTTCCGTGATTCCGGGTGCCAGGCTCTTCCGCGGTGCGACGACGAGCGGCGAATGGCTGCAAATATTCGACTGGCAAGGTCGATCGCGACGGGGTCGCCTCACCCAGCGCCGCAACGCGATCTGCGCCTCGATCTGTTCCGCGGCATTGCGCTATGGCTCATTTTTCTCGACCACATTCCCGAGAACGTCGTGAACTGGTTCACCATCCGCAATTACGGATTCAGCGACGCAACCGAAATCTTCATCTTCATTTCCGGCTATACCGGGGCCTTCGTCTACGGCCGCGCCATGCGCGAACGCGGCTTCGTGATCTCGAGCGCGCGCATCCTCAGGCGTGCCTGGCAGATCTATGTGGCGCACATCTTTCTGTTCACGATCTTCATGGCCGAGATCGCCTACGTCGCGGCGACCTTCGACAATCCGCTCTACGCCGAGGAAATGCGCATCCTCGATTTTCTCAAGCAGCCCGACATCACGATCTTTCAGGCGCTGCTCCTGAAGTTCAAGCCGGTCAACATGGACGTGTTGCCGCTCTACATCGTTCTCCTGCTGCTGTTTCCGCCGATGCTTTATCTGCTGCTGCGGCTGCCGTCCGTTGCGCTTGCCGGCTCGGCGTTGGTCTATGCGCTGGCCTGGAAATTGGATTTTAACCTGCCCGCCTATCCCAACGGGGTATGGTTCTTCAATCCGTTCGCTTGGCAATTGCTGTTCGTGTTCGGCGCCTGGTGCGCGCTCGGCGGCGCCGAGCGGCTCGCCGGCGTGCTGCGCTCACGCATCGTGCTGGCGTTCGCCGTCGCCTACCTTCTCTTCGCCTTCGCGATAACGTTGACCTGGTATTACAAGCCGCTCGAACGGTTCGTCCCGAATTGGCTGGGCGAATGGATGTATCCCATCGACAAGACCAATCTCGACGTGCTGCGTTTCGCGCATTTTCTCGCGCTGGCGGCGGTGACGGTCCGCTTCGTGCCGCGCGATTGGCCCGGGCTGAGATCGGCGATCCTGCAGCCCGCCATCCGTTGCGGCCAGCATTCGCTGGAAATCTTCTGCCTCGGCGTGTTCCTGGCCTTTGCCGGACAATTCATTATCGCGGAATCCACCGGCGGCCCGCTGCTGCAGACGGCGATCAGCCTGTTGGGCATAGCGATCATGATCGGGACGGCCAGCCTGTTGTCGTGGTACAAGGCCATGGAAGGGCGAAGTCCGGGCTCGCGCGTCAAACCGCCCGACGCCGACCTCGCGGGGGGCGAGGCATGACCATCCTTGTTGCCGTGCTCGCGTTCGCGCTGATGGGCGGCGTCGCCGCGGCCGCGCCGGCGGAGGAGTGCGACGTGCCGGATTCGCTCATCGCCAGCGAGAGCGACCTCGCCCGCGCCATGAACGAAATCAAGGACCGCCATCAGTTGGATATCAGCGTGGTCGGTACCGGATCTTCGACGCTCGCCGGCCCCGACGGCGCGCGCTTTGCCTATCCCGCGCGTCTGCAAGAGGCGCTCTGGGAGCGCCTGCCGGGCAACGAAATCAAGGTGACCGCGCATGTCCAGTCGCGGCGGACCACCGCGGATATGGCCGCCGCCTTGGGAAAGATCCTGACCGACGACAAGCCGGCGCTGGTGATCTGGCAGGCCGGCACGGTCGACGCCTTGCGCGGCGTCGAACCGGATGATTTCCGTACCAGCCTCGAAGGCGGCGTCGACGCCATCGAGGCCGCCGGCGCCGACGTCATCATGATGAACATGCAATACAGCCCGCGCACCGAATCCATGCTCGGTATCTCCGCCTACGCGGACGTCATGCGCTGGGTGGCCGAGCAGCGCGGCGTCGTTTTGTTCGACCGGCTGGCGATCATGCGCTACTGGGACGATGAAGGCGTCTTCAACCTCTATGCCGCGACCAGGGGCTACGCCATGGCGCGGCGCGTTCACGCCTGCATCGGCCGGGCCCTGGCGTCGCAGATCATCAATGCCGCTCATCTCGACGCCGGCAAGATGCAAACGACGCGCTGATGTCATCGATCGATAAAACGATCCATCGGCTGGCGGGCGCCGCGGCGGCGATCGCGGCGCTGGCGATGCTTGC
>JASHRY010000352.1 GCA_030037105.1 Xanthobacteraceae bacterium | reverse complement strand
CTCGTCGAGAAAAACGATGCCGTTATTTTCGACCGCCTTGATGGCTTCCTGGGTGAGCTGCTCGGTGTCGAGGAGCTTGTCGGACTCTTCGTTGATGAGGATCTCGTAGGAATCGTGCACGTTGACGCGGCGCGTCTTGGTGCGCCCGCCGCCGAGCTTGCCGAAAATATCGCCGATCGAAATGGCGCCGACCTGCGCGCCCGGCATGCCGGGAATCTCGAACAGCGGCATGCCGCCCGAGGCCTGCACCTCGATCTCGATCTCCTTGTCGTCGAGCTCGCCGGCGCGCAGCTTCTTGCGGAAGGCTTCCTTGGTCGCGGCGCTGGCGGCGGCGCCGACCAGCGCATCGAGCACCCGTTCTTCGGCGGCCTGCTGCGCCCGGGCCTGGACGTCCTTGCGCTTCGTCTCTCGCGTCAAGGCGACGGCGACCTCGACGAGGTCGCGCACGATCTGCTCGACGTCGCGGCCGACATAGCCGACTTCGGTGAACTTCGTCGCTTCCACCTTGAGGAACGGGGCGCCGGCGAGCTTGGCGAGCCGGCGCGAGATCTCGGTCTTGCCGACGCCGGTCGGCCCGATCATCAGGATGTTCTTCGGCAGCACCTCCTCGCGCAGGCGCTCGTCGAGCTGCAGCCGGCGCCAACGGTTGCGCAGCGCGATCGCGACCGCGCGCTTGGCGTCCGCTTGGCCGACGATGAAG
The DNA here is from genome assembly GCA_030037105.1 of Xanthobacteraceae bacterium. The sequence goes on along the minus strand of JASHRY010000352.1, from coordinate 3,205 downwards.
CGGTCGAGCTCGGAGACGATTTCGCGGGGGGAAAAGTCGCTCACGTCGTCAACGTTTCAATCGTGACATTGCGGTTGGTGTACACGCAGATATCCGCGGCGATGTCGAGCGCCCGGCGCACGATCGCTTCGGCGTCGAGCGGGCCCTCGATCAGCGCGCGGGCGGCGGCGAGCGCATAATTGCCGCCGGAGCCGATGCCGGCGATGCCGGCCTCGGGCTCGAGCACGTCGCCGGTGCCGGTGAGCACCAGCGACACGTCCTTGTCGGCGACGATCATCATCGCTTCGAGCCGGCGCAGATAGCGGTCCGTGCGCCAGTCCTTCGCCAGCTCGACCGCGGCGCGCATGAGCTGGCCGGGATATTGCTCGAGCTTCCCCTCCAATCGTTCGAACAGGGTAAAGGCGTCGGCCGTAGCGCCGGCGAAGCCGCCGATCACTTCGCCCTTGCCGAGCCGGCGCACCTTGCGCGCATTGGCCTTGACGATGGTCTGTCCGATCGAGACTTGGCCGTCGCCGCCGACGGTGACCAGCCCGGCTTTGCGGACAGTCAGGATGGTCGTGCCGTGCCAAGGGGCGAATTGGCCGGGTTCGGGGGGGTGCATGCGTTGAGAAACCTATGCTCGAAGCATGATTTAGGAGTTGGCCGCCGGCAATGCAATTGCGCCCGGCGGGACATTGGCGCCGCCGCCGAAGCCCTGATAAAAGGCACGCGGCGCGCCGCGGAGAACGAAGATGCGCAAGGCGTCCGTGAAACGGGCCACAAAGGAAACCGCCATCGAGGTCGCCATCGACCTCGACGGCGAAGGCCGTGCGTCGATCGCGACCGGCATCGGCTTCCTCGACCACATGCTCGATCTCTTGGCGCGTCACTCGCGCATCGACATCAACGCCAAGGCCAAGGGCGACCTGCACGTCGACCAGCATCACACCACCGAGGATGTCGGCATCGCGCTCGGCCAGGCGCTGAAGCAGGCGCTCGGCGACATGAAGGGCATCACCCGCTACGCCGACGTGCACGTTCCCATGGACGAGGCGCTCACCCGCGTGGCGATCGACATTTCCGGCCGGCCGTTCCTGGTTTTCAACGTCGAGTTCGCGCGCGACAAAGTGGGTCCGTTCGACACCGAGCTGGTGCGGGAATGGTTCCACGCTTTCGCCATGAACGCGGCCGTGACGCTGCATGTCGCCACGCTTTACGGCAGCAACGATCATCATATTGCCGAATCCTGCTTCAAGGGTTTGGCGCGGGCGCTGCGGGCGGCGATCGCCATCGATGCGCGCGCCGCGCATGAGGTGCCCTCGACCAAGGGAATGCTCGGCGGCTGACCGGTTCTCGTCCCGGCGGGGAGGGAGCGGAGTTCGGGCCGCAGTTGAATTTGGAACAGGCGATGTCCGTCTATACCGTACACGAGCCGCCACTTCGCGCCGCGGAAGCTTCGCCCGATCCGGAACGCTTCGCGTTCGTGCGCGACGGCTTTTCCTGGTGGGCGTTCCTGGCGGCGGCGCTGTGGATGTTGTGGCACCGGATGTGGCTGGTGTTCGTGATCTATCTTGCGGTTATCGTCGGCGTCGAAGCGGCGCTGCGTTATGCCGGCGCCTCCGGCGTGGTTGTCGCCGTTGTCGGCTTCTTCATCTCGTTCCTGGTCGGCATCGAGGCGGGCACGTTGCGACGCTTCGCGCTGGCGCGCCGGGGCTGGAAGAATGTCGCGGTGATCAGCGGCGACGATGTCGAGGAGGCCGAGCGGCGCTTTTTCGACGTCTGGGTTCGTGAAGCGCCGCGCCAACGCGGCGCGCCGCCGGCACAGTCGCCGCCGTCGGCGCCGCCGACGCCTGCGCCGCGGGTGCCGCCTGCGCCCGAGGTGATCGGCCTGTTTCCCGAGCCGGGGGCAGACCGGTGAGCGTCGCCATCGTCGATTACGGCTCCGGCAACCTGCATTCGGCCGCCAAGGCGTTCGAACGCGCCGCGCATGATTGCGGCCACGACCAGCCGATCGTGGTGACGCGCGATCCCGAAAAGGTGGCCGCCGCCGACCGCGTGGTGCTTCCCGGCGTCGGCGCCTTTGCCGATTGCCGGCGCGGTCTCGATGCCGTGGACGGCATGGTCGACGCGCTCGAACAGGCGGTGCGCGGCAAAGGCCGGCCGTTCCTCGGCATCTGCGTCGGCATGCAATTGCTCGCCGAACGCGGGCGCGAATACGAGGTGACGGAAGGACTCGCCTGGATCGCCGGCGAGGTCGACCGCATCGCGCCGAACGATCCGACCTTGAAGATTCCGCATATGGGCTGGAACACGCTCAACGTCACGCGGCCGCACCCGCTGCTCGACGGCCTGGTGCTCGGACCGGAGGGCTTGCACGCCTACTTCGTGCATTCCTATCAGCTCATGCCTTCGCGGCGCGCCGATCTGGTGGCGGACGCCGATTACGGCGGCGCCGTCACCGCGATCGTCGGGCGCGACAATATCGTCGGCACGCAATTCCATCCGGAGAAGAGCCAAAAGCTCGGCCTGGCGCTGATCGCGAATTTCCTCAAGTGGAAGCCGTGATCCTTTTTCCCGCTATCGATCTCAGGAAGGGAGAAGTCGTGCGCCTCGAACAGGGCGACATGGCGCGCGCGACGGTCTTCAACCGCGATCCGGTCGAGCAGGCGCGGACCTTCGCGGCACTGGGCTTCGGATATCTCCACGTCGTCGATCTCGACGGCGCCTTCGCCGGCGCGCCGATGAACGCGGCGGCGGTCGCGCGCATTCTCGCGGCAGTGAGAATTCCGCTGCAGCTCGGCGGCGGCATCCGCGACCGCGCCACCATCGAGGGCTGGCTCGGCAAGGGCGTCGCCCGCGTCATCATCGGCACCGCCGCCGTGCGCGATCCGGCGCTGGTGAAGGAGGCGGCGCGCGCTTATCCGGACCGCATCGCCGTTGGGCTCGATGCGCGCGGCGGCAAGGTTGCGATCGAAGGCTGGGCGAAAACCTCCGAGCTCTCTGCGCTCGATCTGGCGCGGCGCTTCGAAGATGCCGGCGTCGCCGCCATCATCCATACCGACATCGCGCGCGACGGCATGCTCGGGGGCCTCGATCTCGACGCCGCCATCGCGCTCGCCGACGCGGTGTCGATCCCGGTCATCGCTTCGGGCGGACTTGCCTCGCTCGACGACGTGCGCGCCCTGCTGGCGCCGCGCGCGCAAAAACTCGCCGGCGCCATTGCCGG
>JASHRY010000351.1 GCA_030037105.1 Xanthobacteraceae bacterium | reverse complement strand
ACGGCCGACATCACGTCCTCGATCGAGGCGCGCGCGAGCCGCGGCAGCGCGCCTGCGAGCTTTTCGTCCGAATAGGCGATCTTGGCGCGCTGGCACAGCCGCTCGACAATGCGCCGGCCGAGGCCGGAATATTGGTTGCGCACGGCGGCGCGCGTGGCGCGGCGGATCGCGGCACGCGCTTTGCCGGTCACCACGATCGATTCCCAGGCGGCGGGCGGCGCGGCCTGCGCCTTGGAGGTCAGGATCTGAACCTCGTCGCCGTTCTCCAGCGCCGAACTGAGCGGGCCGATCTTGCCGTTGATCTTGGCGCCGACCGCCGTGTTGCCGACGTCGGTGTGCACCGCGTAGGCGAAATCGATCGGCGTGGCGCCGCGCGGCAGCGCGATCAGCTTGCCTTTCGGGGTGAAGCAGAACACCTGGTCGTGGAACAGTTCGAGCTTGGTGTGCTCCAGGAACTCTTCCGGATTGGAGCCCTCGGCCAACAGCTCGATGGTGCGGCGCAGCCATGCATAGGCGTTCGACTCGCGCGAGAGCATCTCCGTCGGCGAGCCGAGGCCGTCCTTGTAGAGCGCGTGCGCGGCGATGCCGTACTCGGCGATCTGCTGCATGGCGCGGGTGCGAATCTGCAGCTCGACGCGCTGCTTGCCCGGCCCGATCACGGTCGAGTGAATCGAGCGATAATCGTTCTGCTTCGGGGTGGAAATGTAGTCCTTGAAGCGGCCGGGGACGACCGGCCAGGCGGTGTGCACGATGCCGAGCGCCTGGTAGCATTCGGCAAGGCTCCCGACCACGACGCGGAAGCCGAGAATATCGGAGAGCTGCTCGAAGCCGACCGCCTTTCTTTCCATCTTGCGCCAGATCGAATAAGCGCGCTTGCGCCGGCCGGAGACCTCGGCGGCGATGCCGCTGTCGGCGAGCTTTTTGGCGAGCTGCTGCTCGATCTCGGTGATCCAGCCGCTCGAACGCGCGGCGAGCGCTTCGAGCCGCTCGGTAATGACTTTGTAAGCGTCGGGATTGAGTTCGCGGAACGCCAGATCCTCGAGCTCCTCGCGCATTTCCTGCATGCCCATGCGGCCGGCGAGCGGAGCATAGATGTCGAGCGTCTCTTCCGCCGTTTGCCGGCGCGCCTCCGGCGGCCGATGCGTCAGCGTGCGCATATTGTGCAGCCGGTCGGCAAGCTTGATGAGCAGCACGCGCACGTCGGCGGCAATGGCGAGCAGAAGCTTGCGCAGATTCTCGGCCTGCTTGGCCTCCTTGGAGACGAGATCGAGCTTCTTCAGCTTGGTGAGGCCCTCGACCAGGACCCCGATGTCGTGGCCGAACAAGCGGTCGATCTCGGCGCGGGTGGCGTCGGTATCCTCGATGGTGTCGTGCAGCAGCGCCGCCGCGATGGTGGCGTCGTCGAGCTTGAGATCGGTGAGGATCGCGGCCACCTGGAGCGGGTGCGAGAAATAGGGGTCGCCGGAGGCCCGCCGCTGTTCGCCGTGCGCGCGCATGGCGTAAACATAGGCGCGGTTGAGCAGGTCCTCATTGGTCGCCGGATTGTAGCGTTTGACCCGGTCGACCAGCTCGAATTGCCGCATCATTTGCGGCGGGCGCTGCTTTGCCGCCACCTCCTCGTCCAGCGGCACGAGGTTCGGGCTGCGCGCGACCGCGACCCGCGGCCGGGCTTGGTTCTGCATCCGCGGCAGATCGATCGGCGAACTCGCCATGAATAAAACCTCGGCTCCGCCGGCAAAGTCAGCGAAAGGTGATCATAAAGATATCATGGCATGACGCCCGCGCCACAAGTCATGTGCGGGCGTCACCCCCGGCCGCAACCACAGTCAAGGCCGTTCGCAAACGTTTCGTTAATGGAGCCGCGCCGGCAGCGAGCCGTCGGGAAGCGCCTTACTCGTCGTCCTCGCCGGCATCGGTATCGACATCGGGCTCGGGCTGGCTCTCGGGAGGCGTGAGGCCTTCCAGGCCCTTGAGCAGTTCTTCCTCGCTCATCCGCTCGGTGGTGACCTCGGTGTCGTCGGCATCGACGCCGGTGCCGGGCGCGCCGATCAAAGGCACCCCCTCGGGCTCGGGCTCGTCGACCTCGACATACTTCTGCAGAGAATGGACGAGCTCCTCCCTGAGGTCCTCGGGCGAGACCGCCTTCTCCGCGATCTCGCGCAACGCCACGACCGGATTCTTGTCGTTGTCGCGCTCCACCGCGATCTGTCCGCCGGACGAGATCATGCGCGCGCGGTGGCTCGCGAGCAAAACCAGATCGAAGCGATTTTCGACCTTGTCGATGCAATCTTCGACGGTGACGCGGGCCATGGCGGGTCTCTCCTGCGCGGGCGTTCCCTGGGCCGGCGTTAGGTATCGTCGCCAGCGGGCAAGTGCAAGGGCATTGTTCGGCGGCGGCTTTGCTCGGCGCGCGCGGCGCGGTTCCTGAAATTGCGAGTTTTAACTTGGCGGGCGCGCGCCGCTCTGTTACCTATTTCGGGGAACCGAACCGCGGAGTTGCGAATCGTACTCCCGGCATCGGCGCGACGGCGTGCCGCAGTTATTTTGCCGTGCCATGCTTGCCAGTGCGCGCTGCGGCGATAGTACTTCACCCGTCGAACGTTCCCGATTGGCGGCAACCTGTTTTTGAACAAACGCCGGAACCGTTGAGACTATTGCGGCTGATCCGGTTTCATCAAGACAAACGCATCGCGGGAGACACTATGTCGGCACAGATCGAGAAAATCGCGCTGTTCATCGACGGCGCCAACCTCTACGCCACGGCCAAGTCGCTCGGCTTCGATATCGACTACAAGCGCTTGCTGCGCGAATTCCAGTCGCGCGGTTATCTGGTGCGTGCATTCTACTATACGGCGGTGATCGAAGATCAGGAATATTCCTCGATCCGGCCGCTGATCGATTGGCTCGACTACAACGGCTATACCGTGGTCACCAAGGCGACCAAGGAGTTCGTCGACCAGACCGGACGGCGCAAGGTCAAGGGCAACATGGACATC
>JASHRY010000350.1 GCA_030037105.1 Xanthobacteraceae bacterium | reverse complement strand
GGCAGCCTGCAGGGCGAGGCGCGCGACGTCGCCGCCGCGCACGCGCGGCTCGCCCTCGATCTGCGCGCCAAGCGCCGCCGCGCGGCCATTCTGTCCGGTGGCGAGCTGACGGTCACGTTGCGCGGGCGTGGCCGCGGCGGCCCCAACCAGGAATACGCCCTCGCGCTCGCCATTCATCTTGGCGGCGCTTCCGGCATTGCCGCACTTGCCGCCGATACGGATGGGACCGACGGGGGCGGCGGCCGCGCCGACGACCCGGCCGGCGCCTTCATCGACGCAACGACGATTGAGCGTGCCCGCGCCCGCGGCCTCGATCCCGCCGCGTTTCTCGCCGACAACGATTCCACGGGGTTTTTCAGCGGCATCGGCGATCTGTTCCGGCCCGGTCCGACCTTCACCAACGTGACCGATTTTCGCGCCATCGTCGTTGACACGCCGATTGACCGCGAATGACATTGACGGGGAAATCAGGCTGGAAATGAGTGAGACGAAAGTTCGCCGAAGGTCGATTTCGGGCGCGTTTGCCCTCGGCATGGCAACCCTCCTTGCGTTCATCGCCGCGGCGAAGCCGGCGGCCGCCGATTTTCGACTGTGCAATAATACCGGTAGCCGCGTCGGCGTCTCCATCGGCTACAAGGATGCCCAGGGCTGGACCACGGAAGGCTGGTGGAACCTGCCGGCGCGCACCTGCGAGACCTTGCTCAAGGGCAACCTGATCGCCCGTTATTATTATGTCTACGCCGTCGATTATGATCGCGGCGGTGAATGGATGGGACGGGCTTATATGTGCACCCGCGACAAGGAGTTCACCATCCGCGGCATCAACGATTGCCTCGCCCGCGGCTACGACCGCACCGGCTTCTTCGAGGTCGATACCGGCGACCAGCGCGCTTGGACCGTCCAACTGACCGAATCGAGCGAACAGGCGCCGCAACACCCGTTGCCGCCCGGCAATCCGCTCTCGTCAGTGCCGCCGGCCCGATCTCCGGCGTCGGCCGGCGCGACAAGCCCGCCCAGAAGCCCAAGCCGATGAGGCGGCAACGGCGCACCAAAGTGGTGGCCACGCTCGGTCCGGCCTCTTCCACCCGCGGCGTTATCAGCCGATTGTTCGAAGCCGGCGCCGACGTCTTTCGCATCAATATGAGTCACACTACGCAGGAGCGGATGCGCGAATTGGTGGCGGCGATCCGCGCAGTCGAAGCGGACCACAATCGGCCGATCGGCATCCTCGTTGACCTGCAAGGACCGAAGCTGAGACTCGGCAGCTTCAAGAACGAGTGGGCCGAGATCGATAAGGGCCAGGACTTCATCTTCGACTCCGACCCGGCGCCGGGTGATTCCGCGCGCGTATGTCTGCCGCACCCGGAAATCTTTGCCGCCATCAAGCCAGGCGACGCGTTGCTTATCGACGACGGCAAGCTCCGCCTCGCGGCGACGCAGGCAAGCGCGCAGCGCATCGTGGCGCGCGTCGAGGTCGGCGGCAAAGTATCGAACCGCAAGGGCGTGAGCCTGCCCGATACCGTCGTCCCGCTCGCGGCGCTGGCGCCGAAGGACGTCGCCGATCTCGAAGCCGCGCTCGATGTTGGCATCGACTGGGTGGCGCTGTCGTTCATCCAGCGGCCCGAGGACATCGCCGAAGCGAAGAAAATCACCCGTGGACGCGCGTCGGTGATGGCCAAGATCGAGAAGCCGCAGGCGGTGGCGCGGCTCGGCGATATCCTCGATCTGGCGGATGCGCTGATGGTGGCGCGCGGCGATCTCGGCGTCGAGATGCCGCTGGAAAAGGTTCCCGGCGTGCAAAAGGAGATGACGCGCGCCTGCCGCCGCGCCGGCAAGCCGGTGGTCGTCGCCACGCAGATGCTGGAATCGATGATCACCAGTCCGGTGCCGACGCGCGCCGAGGTTTCCGACGTCGCCACCGCTATTTTCGACGGCGCCGACGCCGTCATGCTGTCGGCGGAATCGGCCTCCGGCCAATATCCGCTCGAGGCCGTGGCGACGATGAATCGGATCGCCGAGGAGGTGGAGAACGAGGCGATCTACCTGCCGTCGCTGCACGTGCTGCACACCGAACCGGAGGCGACCGGCGCCGACGCCATCGCCGCGGCGGCGCGCCAGGTCGCCGAGACGCTCGACCTTTCCGCCATCGTCTGCTGGACCAGTTCCGGCTCGACCGGCTTGCGCGTATCGCGCGAGCGGCCGAAGCCGCCCATTGTCGCCATCTCGCCGATTGTCGCCGCCGGACGGAAACTGTCGCTCGTGTGGGGCATTCATTGCGTCATCGCCGAGGATGCGCACGACCAGGACGACATGGTTGAGCGCGCCTGCCGGATCGCGTTCAGGGAAGGCTTCGCCAAAGCCGGCCAACGCGTCATCGTGGTCGCCGGCGTGCCGCTGGGCACGCCGGGCGCCACCAACATGATGCGGATCGCCTTCGTCGGCGCAGAGGCGCCCGAAGGATGACGCGCTGGCGCGTTATATGACGCAGCATCGGCAAGCTTCCCGCTTCCCGCACGCGCGACACACATAAATTGACGCGCCGGCAATGGTTTCGAGGTAGGGATATTGACGGGGCCAACAAGTCCGGTTGGCGCGGGCTTGTATCTTCTCAGTTGTCGGCACTGTCCGCTGCGGTGTTGGCGCCGACGGACCAGTCGCTACGATCTTCGTGAGGTAACGGGCCGACGATGGCGCTTGCGGGGACCGAAGCGGCCGAACGGCTGTGTACGACTTTCTCGACCTGCGCCACGACTTCATCGACCGCGGCGACAATCCGGTCGGCGGCGCCGTAGTGGAGCATGTGGCCGAAGTCAGGCAGCACCACGAGCTTGACGCTCGGCGCGACGGCCGCGAGCTTCATGCCGTGCTGGGCCGGCGGGACAAGCGGATCGCGGTCGCCGTTGAACACAATCGTCGGCGTGGCAAGCGAGCCGTAGCGCCCGGCTTGGCGCGCCAGGAATGTTTCGAGGCCGCCGACATCGGCCCAGTTGGCGAGCAGCGTCCGCGGCCGCAAGACGAGCAGGGTCGCGGTGCGCCGCAGATAATGTGGTGGCGGCCTCTGCGGCTGGAACGCGGTACGCGTCCCCGGTGCGATGAGGATGGCGCCGAACGGCAGTGCCAGAGTGTGCGCGAACAGCCAGCCGAGCGGCGTCGCCAGCGCCGCGTTGAGCCAGGTGAGCACCCGCATGCCCGGATGGGTCGGTGGCGCGGCAAGCACAAGCCCCGCCGCGCGCTGCGGATAATCAAGCGCGAAAGTCAGCGCCATAGTGCCGCCCCACGAATGGCCGACGATGACGGCGCGATCGATGCGCAGCCGATCCAAAACCTCGCGCAACACAGCCGCTTGATGGGCTGGCGAACTGCCGTCCCCGGCTTTGCGGGCGCTGTGGCCGAAGCCCGGCCGGTCGAGGAGAATGACGCGGTGACGCGCGGCGAGACGCTCACCGAGAGCGAGATTCATGTCTTCGAGATTGCTGCCGGCGCCGTGCAGAAGAACCACCGCGGGCGTGCCGTCCGCATCCGCGCCGCGCCCGATTTCGACCAGGTGCTGACGGAGTCCGCCGACATCGATGAAACGGCCGCGCGGCGGATGCGCCCGCTCGATCAGCCGTTGACCGATCACCGTAATCACGGCACCGGCTCCGAACAACGCAACGATAATCGCGAGCGTGGTCATTGGCTCGGGCTCATGCAATCCCAATGTTGATGAAGAAAACGCCCGCGGCGATCAAAGCGGAAGCGATCAAACCGGGAATGTAAGCCGCATGTATGCGGATTGTGTAGGACGGTTACGCGAAAAAGATGGCGGCGGACCCGAATGGCGGGAGACGGAAATCGCGCTCAGGGCGCTCCGCCGTCGAGCCAGCGCGCTCCGCGCGCATAAAGCGTATCGAGCTCGGGTCCTTCGAGGCCGGGCATGTCGGGCTTCACCTTGTAGCCGATCCTGGCCTGCAGATAGGCGAGGTGACGGTAGCCTTCAGGGAAGCTTTTCAGCAATGTTTGATCCAGCGCGAGCCTGGCCGCCGGATCGACCGGGTCGAGCCGATCCTTCTCATAGATCGGCTGGCGCAGCACCAAGCCCCAGCGGCCGCCGCGCCTTGCGAAGAAATCATAAAAACGGCCGGTACAGACCACGTCGCAGATCACGCCCTCGACCGGCGCGCGCTGCGAAATCGTCATCTTGGTCTGTGCGATCGCGCGATCGTCCTTCACCTCGATCGAGCTGCCGCCGAGAAAGTGCAGGATACGCACGCCGCGCGCCCAGCCCTCGTCGTTGACCTTGATGAAGTCCTCGAAGCTCCCTTGGAACCAGGTCGCCATCATGCGGCCGTCGGCGTGCCAGACGGTGCGGAACCGGTCCCACAGCCGCGCATCGCGCCACACCGCCCAGTTTTCAACGAGTTCGCGGATGGTCCGTTTGTCGGTGTCGATGTCGGGCATTGCATCACCTCTCTCTATCCGGTGCCGCGCATGCGCGCGAGCAGCTCCGGCGTGGGATAGGAATCGGCGGGCAGGCCGTATTTCACCTGCATAGCCTTGACCGCCTGCCGCGTTTTCAGTCCCAAGAAGCCGTCGATCGCGCCGACGTCGTAGCCGGCGCGCGCCAAAAGGCCCTGCAATTCCTTCACCTCGTTGAAGCCAAGCGCCGGCGTCGGCGTGCCGCGATAGAGCGGCGGCGCGCCGGCGATGCGGGTCGCGAGATAGGCGGCCGTGGTGGAGTAAACGAGCGAGTTGTTCCACTGCAGATAGACCTGGAAATTTTTGTAGACGAGGAACGCCGGGCCGAGCCGTCCCATCGGCAGCAACAGCGAAGCGGGGAGATTGTCCGCCGGCAGCGGCCGACCGTCGGCGAGCGTGATTCCATACGACGCCCATCGCGAACGCGGCAGCTCGATCGCAAGATCGGCCTGATCCCACGGCAGGTTTGCCGGTATGCGCACCTCGGTGAGCCAAGGCTCACCGCGCCGCCAGCCGAGTCCCGCGAGGTAATTCGCCGTCGACGCCAGCACGTCGGGCACGCTGTGGATGAGATCGCGCCTGCCGTCGCCGTCGTAGTCGACGCCGTATTGATTGTATTCCGACGGCATCATCTGCGTCTGGCCGAGTTCTCCGGCCCAGGAGCCGACCATCTCCTCGGGCCTGAGATCGCCGCGCTGGATGAGACGCAGCGCATCGAGGAGCTGGGCGCGAAATTTATCGCTGCGCCGGCAATCATAGGCGAGCGAGGCGATGGCGCTGAGCGTGCGGTAATGGCCCATATTGGCGCCGAAGTCGCTTTCCAGCCCCCAGAACGAGACGATGACCGGCGCCGGCACGCCGTATTGCCGCTCGATGCGCGCGAACGTTGCGGCGTTCGCCTTGATCAGCGCGCTCCCGCGGCGGATGCGGTAGGCCGCGGCCATGCGGTCGGAGAACTGCAAGAAAGTCTGGGTAAAGACGCGCTGCCCGCGGTCGATATTGACGATGTGCTGGTCGTAGGTGAGGTACGGCGCAGCTTCCGTGATGGCGCCCTGCGAAATGTCCTTGGCCAAAGCTTCGCGCTCGAAGGCGGACAGCCACGAGGCATAGCTGCCGGAGGTGCGGCACGGCGCAGCCTGTGCTGCGGTCGCGGTGGTCGCGTTCAGCAAGCCGACAAGCACTATCGCCGCAGCCGACGCGCGCATGATTCTCTCCGCCGTGACGTTCTCTCCGCCGCGACCCCGCTCGCCGGGGCCGCCGGCTTGACGCGGCTATCCACGCTTTTCGCCTGGAGAGGACGACCGGCGCAAGGCCGGTAACGCGGGAATGGCAGATTATTTCGCCCCGCGCGCCGGCTTGGCGATCACGGGACCGAATGGCTTCGTCGCTCTTCGCTCCGCGCGATGGAGGGCGCGCCGAAAAGCGTCATCGCATGCCCAGCGAAGCAACGCCGCTCCGTCGCATCAGCCGCCTCATTCGACGCTTGCCGGCATCCGCGACACGGACATCAACGGCTGCGACACTTGGTCGAGCAGCTGACCGGCATTTTGTTCCTCGCCGAGCGACATGGTCAGCAGCTCGACGATGGCCGGTTGATGCAATTGCAGGGCGAGGTTCCGTGCCGTCATATAGGCGGCGGTCTCGTAATGCTCCACGCGCAGCGCGGCGCCGATGAGAGCAAGATCGGCGGCGGCATCCTCTTTCTTCTTGCCTTCCTCCATGACCTCCTCGCCTTCTTCGATCAAGCCGGCCATGCCTTTACAAGGCTTGGCGCGGGCCGGCGCGTCGAGCAGGCGCAGACATTCCGTCAGTCGTTCGGCGTGATCTTCCGTCTCTTTCAGGTGGACTTCGAACAGACGCCGCAATTGCGCGGATCGCGCCGATTTCTGCATCTTGGGCAGCGCCTTTATCAGTTGCTTTTCCGCGTGCAGCATGTCCCGCAACTGATCGACGAGCAGCTCTTCGATCGGCTCCGCCTTGGCGGAGTCGGAACTTTTGTCGTGCATCGCCGGACCCTCGGAACTCAGAACCTCCAGGTCCTGCAGCGCCGGCGACTCGACGAACTCCCAGGGCTCTCCCTGATTCCAAGGGCCGCGGGTGTCGACCTCGCCGTGATCGCCTTCGCCCGTCGAATCGTTGAAGAACTGATCCACCAGCTTCGGCGTCGGCGCGATGCCGCCGATGCTGAGGGGCGGCTTGCCCATGCTCTCCAAGGCGATGGTGAACGCCCGCATGTGGGTGATCTCGCGCGTCATCAGGAACTGCAACGCGTTCTTGGTTCCCGAGTCGTGGCAAAAGTTGATGAGGCGCTCATAGACGATCTTGGCGCGAGCCTCGGCGGCGATGTTGCTGCGCAAGTCGACGTCGAGTTCGCCGGTGATCTTGAGATAGTCCGCCGTCCAGGCGTTCCCCATTGAATTGAACAGATTGACGCCGCCGCCGCCGGCGATGGCGATAAGCGGGTCGACCTCCGCTGCGTTGCGCAATGATTTCAACGGCTTGAGATGCATGCGCGCCAACGAGCCGACGATCTCCAAATGGCTCAATTCTTCCGTTCCGATGTCCATGAGGAGATCTTTGCGCGCTGCGTCCTCGCAGTTCAGTCCTTGCACGGAGTACTGCAAGGCGGCGGCGAGTTCGCCGTTGGCGCCGCCGAATTGTTCGAGCAGCATATTGCCGAAGTGGGGATCAGGTTCGTCGACGCGAACCGTGTACATGAGCTTCTTGACATGATGGTACATGGCTTCACCTTGGGGCGTGGAGTTAGGAACTTGGCCGCGCAAATGTTGGCTGGCGCTAAGGCCAATCCGGCGAAAGCGGGAATGTTCCTGGCCGGCGCCATCCTCGCCGGCTGCGACAGTCCGCGTTTCTTCACATGAGGCGCCGGGCCGTTCGGGAAGGCGCTCCGAGTCTCGCCCGGGGTCCCAAGCCTTCACGAGGCCGGCGCGGCGGATTGCCAATACCAGTGCAAAATCTCCTCGCCGGTCCAATAGGCGACGCCGTCGAAGCGGCGCGCATGGTCGAAAATCGCTTCGAGATATTTGATCCGATGCGGTTGCCCGCTGATGTAGGGGTGGATGGCGAGGGCAAAAATCTTGGCGCGCTTTTCGCCTTCGGCGTAGAGCCGGTCGAACTGGTCGATGGCGCGGCGCAGAAGATAGTCGCTCTCGTGATGCTGGACGATCATCATCGGAATGTCGTTGAGCTCGACCGTATAGGGCAGCGTCACCAGCGGTCCGACGGCGGTACGGATAAGGGTCGGCTCATCGTCGTACACCCAATCGCCGATATATTTGATTCCGGCCGCCGCCAGGATTTCCGGCGTGTCGAGCGTTTCGGTGAGGCCGGGTCCCAGCCAGCCGAGCGGCCGTTTGCCGCAGAATCGCTCGATGATGTCGAGCGTGCGCGCGATCATCGCCTTTTCGTCGGGTTCGTTGTGGATCGGCCCCTGCTCGTAGGAATGGCCCATGAACTCCCAACTGGCGGCGCGCGCCTGTTCGGCGACGCGCGCGTAATCCTCGCAGACGCGGGCGTTGATCGCGAGCGTCGGCCGAATTTTCAGGCGCCCGAACAGGTCGAAGAAGCGCCACACGCCCACGCGCATGCCGTATTCGTGCCAGCTCCAATTGGGCACGTCGGGAATCTGGCTCCGCCCGGTCGGGGGCGGCAGCACCTGGCGCGCCATCGGCTTGCCGATGTCCCAGACTTCGAGATTGACGATGGTCCAGAAGACGATACGCGCCCCGCCCGGCAGCTTGAGCGGCGGCCGGTCGACGATCGCCGAATAGTCGCAGCGCTCGCGCGGCAGCATCGCCTTGGCCATTTGACGCTCCCTCATCCCCGTCGCCACGGCGTCGCCGCGGGCGCAATCTCTCCCTAAGTAATTTATCGGCAACGTCAATCCGCTTGCTGTCAATGCATTCGCCCGATCACATCCCCGTTAGCACATGTATTCGGGCATTGCCGTTGCACCGCGCGGACCAATATGGAACTATCGCGCAGTCTTCCGATTGACTTCCCGGCCATTGAGTTCAGCCATTCGTTCCGCGGGTTTCCCGGACCTGACGATGCCAAGCCCCGCCGCTTCCCCGTTCCGTCGATTGCATGATCCGGCCGGCGACGGCGCCGCGGTCGCGGAGCCGCCCGAACCGCCGCAGCCGCCCGGCGACCCGCGCCGGCTTTGGCTCGACGCCTTTCGCGCGGTGCGCGCCGAAACCGAGCGGCGCGCGGCGCCGCTTTCCGCCGAGGATCAGGTCGTGCAGTCGATGCCCGACGCCAGCCCGGCCAAATGGCATCGTGCTCATGTGACTTGGTTCTTCGAGCAATTCCTGTTGCGCCCGTTTGATCCGGCCTATCGCCCGTTCGACGAACGCTTCGCCTATCTGTTCAACTCATATTACGTGGCCGCAGGTCCGCGACAGGCGCGGCCGCAGCGCGGCCTCATCACCCGCCCCGGTGTCGCGGAAACGACTGCCTATCGCGCCCACGTCGATGCCGCGGTCGCGGCGCTGATCGAGTCTACGAACGACGGCGAAGCGGTCATGCCGATCGTCGAGATCGGGCTCAATCACGAACAGCAGCATCAGGAACTGCTGCTGACCGACATCCTGCACGCCTTCGCGCAGAACGAGACCCATCCGGCCTATGATGCGGACTGGCAATGGCCGCGCGGCACGGGTGCGGCGACCGGCGCGGACGCGCTGATCGCCGGCATTCATGTAATCGGACACGACGGCGCCGGCTTCTGCTTCGACAATGAGCGGCCGACGCATCAGGTACTGTTGCAGCCGGTGCGCGTATCGCGCTCGTTGGTGACCAACGGCGAGTGGCTCGACTTCATGGCCGACGGCGGTTACGCGACGTCGAGCCTGTGGCTCTCGGACGGTTGGGCGGCGGTTGAATCGCACGGCTGGAACGCGCCGGGTTATTGGCGGCGGATCGACGGCGCCTGGTATTCAATGACGCTCGGCGGGCTCAAGCCCGTCGATCCGGCACTGCCGGTTTGCCATGTCAGCTATTATGAGGCCGACGCCTTTGCGCGCTGGGCCGGCAAACACCTGCCGAGCGAAGCCGAATGGGAGGTCGCGGCCAAAGGCGGCGCGCTGGACGACGCTTTCGGCATCGTCTGGCAATGGACGCGCTGCGCCTACTCGCCCTATCCCGGTTATCAGGCCGCCGCCGGCGCGCTCGGCGAATACAACGGCAAGTTCATGATCAATCAGATGGTGCTGCGCGGCTCGTCGTTGGCGACGCCCGCGGGTCATTCGCGCACGACCTATCGCAATTTCTTTTATCCGTCGGCACGCTGGCAGTTCAACGGCTTGCGCCTGGCGGAGTTCGAACGCTGAGCCGGCGCATGAGCAGGGTTCGAGTCGCGCTTCGCACTGCGCCGGCGGTCGAGACATCGGATCCGTTCGCCGCCGACGTGATTGCCGGCCTCACCAGCAAGCCGAAGCGGCTGCCGCCGAAATATTTTTACGATGCGGCCGGCTCCGCCCTGTTCGAGAGCATTACCCGTCTG
>JASHRY010000349.1 GCA_030037105.1 Xanthobacteraceae bacterium | reverse complement strand
GCGAGGAGGAGCGCAAGCTGCTCCGGCGTCGTGAGCAAGATTTCCGGCGGATCGCGACGTTGGCGTTGGCGCTTGCTGGTCGGAGTGTCGCCGGTGCGCGTCTCGATGCGGATCGGCAGTCCCATCTCCGCGATCGGTGTTTCCAGGTTGCGCGCGATATCGACGGCGAGCGCCTTGAGCGGCGAAATGTAGAGCGTGTGCAGGCCGCCTGCGCGGACGTGACTTATTCTTTCCCCGCTTGCGGGGGAGGTCGCCGAGCGCAGCAAGGCGGGAGGGGGCAAGTCCGTGGTGCCGTTGCTCCCGAGAACCCCCTCCCTACCCTCCCCCGCAAGCGGGGAAGGGAGAGAATGTGAACCTTCCCCCGCAAGGGGGGAGGGAGCGGTTTGGGCGGGCGGCGCGGCGGTTCTCGCCGACAGTTCCACGAGGCTTGGCAAGAAGCCCGCGAGCGTCTTCCCGCCGCCGGTCGGCGCGATCAGCAGCACCGAACGTCCGGCTTGCGCCTTCGCCAGGAGCTCGAGCTGGTGCGCGCGCGGAATCCAGCCGCGGCTGGCGAACCAGCGGGCGAACACCTCGGGAAGGGCCGCGGTGCGTTCGACGACGGTCACCCGTCAGAAGTAGCGGGCGCGCGCATCGGGGTCGAGGGCCGCGCGACGACGACGAGGCTCTCGACCGGCACGCCCTTTTCCTTGCGCACCGCGGCCTCGGAAAGATGCGCGACGCTCAGACCGGCGCTGTCGATCGCGCTGCGCACATAAGTTTCGCCGTGCGCATAGCGCAGCATCGGCAACAGCTTCGCGCCGTCGCCGGAATGGGTCTCGACGGTAAAGGCGACAAGGCCGTCGGGCGCAAGCACGCGCGCGATCGCGGCCGCGACGGGGTTGAGATCATTCACATAGACGAAGACGTCTGCGGCCAGGATCAGGTGGTGGCGCGCCGCGCGCGCGGCCTCTTCGACGATAAAGCATTTGAGGTCGGCGGTGGCGAGACGGTCGTAAAGGCCTTTCGCGGCCGCCTGCGCGACCATGGCCGGCGAGAGGTCGACGCCGATAAGCCAATCGACGAAGGGGCGAAACGCGGCGCCGCCGAGCCCGGTGCCGCAGCCGAGGTCGAGCATGGAACCGAACCGCGGCGGCCGCCCGGCCGCGCGCATCGCCTCGGTCACGGCATCAAGCAGCAGCGCCGGGCCGCGATAGTCGAGATGCTCGGTGAGTGCGGTTTCATAGCGTGCGGCATATTGGTCGAACAGCCGGCGGAGGTAGGTTTCGGTCAGCGCCGGGGTCGTCTCGCCGGACCCGAGCCGGGCAAGCTGGAGCCGCGCGCCGTGATAATCCCCGGGATCGGCGTCGCGGGCTTTTTCGAACGCGGTGATCGCGCCGTCACGGTCGCCGAGCCGATCGCGGATGGCGCCGAGCGCGAACCAGGCCGTGGCAAAACTCGGAGTGCGTTCGACCGTCTGAACGAGAATATCGGCCGCGCCGGTAAAATCGCCGCGCGCGGCATGATCGAGCGCCCATTTGTAGCGCCGGTCGGCGACGAGATCGCCGGAGGAGACGAAGAGCGGGCCGGTCATAGGACGCCAGAATACGCGATGTTCCCCTCCCCCTGCGAGCGAAGCGAGCGGCGGGGAGGGGTCAGGGGTGGGGGGCTCTTGCGCTGGCGATTGCCTCTTGGATGACGGTCATAACGCCCTCGATATTCGACAGCACGTCGCTGTTCCAAAACCGGAGTACGCGATAGCCGCGCGCGTTGAGAAATTTGGTCCGCACGGCATCGGCGAGTACCCGCCGAGGCTCGGCATGGCCGCCGCCATCTATCTCGATGACGAGCCTTCGCGTATGACAGCAAAAATCAACAAAATAGCGGCCGATTGTGACTTGTCGGCGAAAATGAGTACCTTCGAATTGAGCCTCGCGCAGATACCGCCAGAGCTTTCGCTCAGCGGGCCTCATCATGAGGCGCAGTTGCCGGGCAAATGGCACGCGTGTATCTCGCTTGCGTAGCTGTCGTTCGCGGCGCGGCATGCCCCCCACCCCTAACCCCTCCCCGCCGCTCGCTTCGCTCACGGGGGGAGGGGAAATGGTACGATCGAAGCGCTTATTCACTGGTCCTCACGCCGGGGCGCGCAGCGCATGATCGCGCTCCTGCGCCGAGCGGGCTACGACGCGGGGAGAGAGGAAAGAGTCACAGCCCCTTCGCCGCCTCGCGCAGCTTGAATTTCTGCAGCTTGCCCGTGCTCGTCTTCGGGATTTCCGCGAACACGACATAGCGCGGGCATTTGTAGGCGGCGAGGTGCTTTCGGCACCAGGCGATCAGGTCTTCGGCGGTGGCTTTGGCGCCGGGCTTTAATTCGACGAAAGCGCAGGGCGTCTCGCCCCATTTCGCGTCCGGCTTGGCGACCACAGCGGCGGCGGCGACCGCCGGATGCTTGTAGAGCGCGTCCTCGACCTCGATCGAGGAGATGTTCTCGCCGCCCGAGATGATGATGTCCTTGGAGCGGTCCTTGAGCTGGATATAGCCGTCGGGATGGATGACGCCGAGATCGCCGGAATGGAACCAGCCGCCGGCGAACG
>JASHRY010000348.1 GCA_030037105.1 Xanthobacteraceae bacterium | reverse complement strand
AAGTTCAAGCGCGAGAACGGGCTCGACTACAGGCCCTCGCAGATCATCGTCGGTACCGGCGGCAAGCAGGTGCTCTACAACGCGTTCATGGCGACGCTCAATCCGGGCGACGAAGTCATCATCCTGGCGCCGTATTGGGTGAGCTATCCCGACATGGTGCTGCTCGCCGGTGGCGAGCCGGTCGCCGTCGAGACGCGCATGGAGGATGGCTTCAAGATGAAACCGGAGGCGCTCGAGCGGGCGATCACGCCGCGGACCAAGTGGCTCCTGTTCAACTCGCCGTCGAACCCGACCGGCGCCGCTTACACGCGCGCCGAGCTCAGGGCTGTCACCGACGTGCTCGTGCGTCATCCGCACGTGGCCCTGATGAGCGACGACATGTACGAGCACCTGGTCTACGACGACTTCGAGTTCTTTTCCCCAGCGCAGCTCGAGCCGCGACTCTATGAGCGGACGCTGACGGTGAACGGCGTGTCCAAGGCCTATTGCATGACCGGCTGGCGCATCGGCTATGCCGGCGGGCCGGAGCCGCTCATCAAAGCGATGGCCGCGATCCAGTCGCAGTCGACCTCGAACCCGACCGCGGTGGCGCAGTGGGCCGCGGTCGAGGCGCTGGACGGTCCGCAGGATTTCATCGCCGCGCACAACAAGATCTTCAAGGAGCGGCGCGATCTCTGCGTCTCCATGCTCAACCAGGCGAACGGAATACGCTGTCCGAAGCCGGAGGGCGCGTTCTACGTCTATCCGTCCTGCGCGGGGACCATGGGAAAGATCGCGCCGACCGGCAAAAAGCTCGCGACCGATGAGGATTTCGTCACGGAGCTTCTTGAGTCGGAAGGGGTCGCCGTGGTGCAGGGCACGCCGTTCGGCGTCGGTCCCGCGTTCCGTGTTTCCTATGCGACCGCGACCACCGCGCTCGAGCAAGCGTGCGCTCGCATCCAGCGCTTCTGCGGCAATTTGAAATAACGGACCCTCGTCAGTTCGGGACGCGGGCAGAGTCCGCGGGCCGGCCATCGCCACGGCCGTTCGAAGGTGGCGTCGGGAAACGTTCCATGAGTTCCGGAACAAATTCACGGCGCGCTTCGCGCGTCCTGCAATAGCCGTTCGGGGAAAAACGAGACGCCGGCTTTATTCTCGCTTACAATCCATCGTCGAAGGCCCGATCGGGCGGGCCGGGCGAGGGAGAAATGCCTATGTTTCGTAGTGCTTTCGCGGTTTCCGTCGGCATCGCCGCAATACTCGGAATCATGGCGGGTCCGGCCGCCGCGCAGCCGGCGCGTGTCCAGGTGGGCACGCTCGCATGCTCGCTTTCGTCCAGCGTCGGCTTGATCGTCGGGTCGCAGCGCAACGTGAATTGCATCTTTCACTCCGAGGGGGTGCCGGACGAGGCCTATACGGGGACGCTGACGAGGGTCGGCCTCGATATCGGCGTGACTGCGGGCGGCCAGATCCTTTGGGCGGTGTTCGCAAACACAAATCGCTACGCCGGGATGCTGGCCGGCACCTATGGCGGGGCGACGGCCGAAGTATCCGTTGCCGCCGGTCTCGGCGCCAATGTTCTGGTCGGCGGATCGAACCGCACGGTGGCGCTGCAACCTCTCTCGGTTCAGGGCCAGGTCGGACTCAATGTCGGCGCCGGCATCGGTTCGCTGGAGCTGCATCCCGTGCGATGAGTTCGTCGTCGTGCCGAGGACAGCGATCCCGGTGACGGACGACGCGGTCGTGCTTGCGGTGCGCGCAATGTCGCGCCCCTTGACCAGCCCCGCCGCCGCCTGAAACGATGACCTTCGCGACCCGCGCCGCAACGGCGGGTCGGCGCCGGGAGGCAATCATGGCAGGAGGAAATGCAGGCAACGGTGCGCGCGCGACCGGTCCCCGCTGCGTCGCGCTGGTCGGCCCCTTCCAAAGCGGCAAGACCACGCTCCTTGAGGCGATCCTCGCCCGCACCGGCGTGATCCAGCGCCAGGGCGCCGTCGAAGCCGGCAACACCGTCGGCGACGGCAGCAAGGAAGCGCGGCATCACCGCATGAGCGTCGAACTCACCGTCGCCACCGCGAATTTCATGGGCGATTCCTACACCTTCCTCGATTGCCCCGGCTCGGTCGAGTTTGCCCACGACATGCGCGCGGTGCTGCCGGCAATCGACGTGGCGGTGATCGTGTGCGAGATGGATGAGAAGAAAATCCCGCAGCTTCAGTTGATTCTGCGCGAGCTGGAAGACCAGAAAATCCCCCGCATCCTGTTCCTCAACAAGATCGACAAGGCCGATGTCGGCGTGCACGATGTGCTCAAGCTCTTGCAGGGCGCCTCGCGCACCAAGCTGATCCTGCGCCAGCTTCCCATTTTCTCCGGCGACATCGTCACCGGCTTCGTCGATCTCGCGCTCGAACGCGCCTTTGTCTACAAGGAGCACGCGCCCTCGCAGGTGGTTCCGCTCGAAGGCGACCTTGTCGATCTGCAGAAGACGGCGCGCTTCTCCATGCTGGAGACGCTCGCCGACCATGACGACGAGCTGATGGAGCAATTGCTCGAAGACATCCAGCCGCCGCGCGACAAGGTGTTTGACGATCTCACGTGCGAACTGCGCGAAGGGGTCGTGTGCCCGGTGCTGATGGGGACCGCCGTGCGCGCCAACGGCATTTTGCGGCTCCTGAAGGCGTTGCGCCACGAATCGCCGGGCATTGCCGAGACGGCGAAGCGCCTCGGCGTGAAGGCGAACGGCGATACCGTGGCCTACGTGCTCAAGACCCAGAACACGACCCATGGCGGCAAGATGTCGATCGTGCGCATGCTCGCGGGCCAAGCCGGTGACGGCACCACCTTCCTTTCCGGCGACGAGGAAGCCGGCCGCGTCGCCGGCGTCTTCACGCTGGTCGGCCAGGCGAGCGAAAAGCGCGGCCCGGCGAATGTCGGCGAGACCGTTGCCTTCGCCAAGCTCGACAAGGCCAAGACCGGCGACACGCTGACCGCCGGCAAGCAGGCTCGTCCGCCGGTCGCCAAGATCGAGCCCATTGCCCCGGTGCTCGCCATCGCGATTTCAGCGAAGGAACGCAAGGACGACGTGAAGCTCGGCCAGGCGCTGAGCAAGTTGGTCGAGGAGGATCCCTCGGTCACCGTCGTGCATAATCCGGAGACGCACGAGGTGGTGCTGTGGGGGCAGGGCGAGATGCATCTGCGCGTCGCCACCGAGCGGTTGAGCGACCGCTACGGCGTCGCCATCGAGCGGCGCCAGCCGTCGGTCGGTTATCGGGAGACCATCCGCAAGGGCATCGTTCAGCGCGGTCGGCATAAAAAACAGTCGGGCGGCCATGGCCAATACGGCGACGTGGTGCTCGACATCAAGCCGCTGCCGCGCGGCGCCGGCTTCACCTTCGAGGAGAAAATCACCGGCGGCGTGGTGCCGCGCAATTATATTCCCGCCGTCGAGGAGGGCGTCATCGACGCCCTCAAACACGGCCCGCTCGGCTTTTCGGTGGTCGATCTCACGGTGGCGCTGATTGACGGCTCCTATCACACGGTCGATTCCTCCGACATGGCGTTCCGCACCGCCGGCCGCATTGGCATCGCCGAAGCACTGCCGCAATGCCAGCCGGTGCTGCTCGAGCCGATCGATCTCGTCGAGATCGTCTGTCCCAGCGAGGCCACGGCGAAGATCAATGCCTTGATGTCCGGTCGGCGCGGCCAGATTCTCGGCTTCGACACCCGCGAAGGCTGGGAAGGCTGGGACATGGTGCGCGCCATGATGCCGGAGGCGGAGATCGGCGACCTTATCGTCGAGATTCGCTCGGCGACGGCCGGCGCCGGCACCTTCACCTTCAAGTTCGACCACATGGCCGAGCTCACCGGCCGCACCGCCGACCAGATCGTGGCCGCGCGGCGCGCGGCGGAATGAAAAACGGAGCTGCGACGATGCCGGCTTATTGGGTGGCGCGAGCGAAGATCAACGATCCGGTCGAATACAAGAAGTACACGGACCTTGTGCCCACTATTCTCGCCAAATATGGCGGCAAGGTCTTGGCGCGCGGCGGGCGCTTCCAGATCATGGAGGGTCCGCAAAAGTTCCAGCGCTTCGCGGTGATCGAATTCCCGAGCTTCGAGCAGGGCGTCGCCTGCTTCACGTCGGACGAATACAACAGGGCCGCCGCCTTCCGCCGCGGCGGCGCTGGCGAGGTCGAGACGGTCATCGTCGAAGCGGTCGCAGCGACGACGTAGCTTCGCGTCATTCCGGGCTCGCAATGACCCCAAGCACTACGCCGCCGCGCGCGGCTCGCCGCCGGCGCCGCTGCCGGGCGGTGGAACCGGCACGCCATCGGCGGCATATTCGTTGAGCTTGTTGCGCAGCGTGCGGATCGAGATGCCGAGCACGTTGGCGGCGTGGGTGCGGTTGCCGCGACAATGCTTGAGCGTCTCCAGGATGAGGTCGCGCTCGACCTCGGCGACGGTGCGACCGACGAGCACGCGCGAGATCTGCTCGGTCGCAAGAGCGGCA
>JASHRY010000046.1 GCA_030037105.1 Xanthobacteraceae bacterium | reverse complement strand
GCGGCCGATCAGTTCGCGCGCGCACCACACGGCGTGGCCGAGGCCGAGCGGTTCCTGCTGGCGGGTAAGCTCGTCGAGCCGGGGCTCGGCAGGTCTTGGTTGAGATAGTCGAGGACCTTGTGCTTCTGCCGCTCGAGCAGCGTCATTTCCAGCTCGAACTGGCGGTCGAAGTGATCCTCGATGACGGCCTTGTTGCGGCCGGTGACGAAGATGAAATGCTCGATTCCGGCCTGGCGCGCCTCATCGACGACGTGCTGAATGAGTGGCCGATCGACGACCGGCAGCATCTCCTTCGGCATGGCCTTGGTTGCCGGTAGAAACCGGGTGCCGAAACCGGCCACAGGAAAGACGGCTTTGCGAACCAATTTCATGCGGTGCCTTGGCGCAAGCTCGGGAACGGCGGGAGCAATACGCTTACTTGCCCAATTTTTCGTTCAATGAGTGACGAAGTCTGCGGCGGGGGACGCTGTGACGGTCCTTTCCTTCAATGACTCGCAGCATAGCAGGCGCCGGCTCGTGCGACTACAGATCGAGACCACAATAGCCACCTGCGACAGTCGTGACCGTGCGCCATGGTAAATCTTTCGCCGATTCTTCGTTTTACCGCAGCGTCGCTCATCGTTGTCGGCCTCGCCGGCGCCGCGCGTGCGCAGGACAAGCCCGGCAACTGGCTGACGCGGCTGTTTCAACCCGCGACGACCGGCCCGATTCCCTCGCAAGAGGCCGGCGACCGCGACTGGAGCGGGCAATCGGGCGCTTCGGGTAATCCGTTGATGACCGCCGATGCGATCCGCGCCGCCGCCGCAGCGTTCGGCAATTGCGTCGCCGCATTGTGGCCGCAAGCCGAGCGGCGCGGTGTCACGCGGGCGAATTTCGAGCGTTTCACCGCCGGACTGACGCCGGACTTGGGAATCATGGACTTGCTCGATGCGCAGCCGGAATTCACCAAATCGACCTGGGACTATCTCGACCTCCTGGTGAGCGACGAGCGCATTGCCCGCGGGCGCGAGTTTTTGACGCAATATGCGCCCGTGTTCGCCGCGGTCGAGCGCGCCTATGGCGTCGATCGTCACATCCTCGCGGCGATCTGGGGTGTCGAATCGAATTACGGCACCATGGGCGGCGACCGCCCGGTCATCCGCTCGACGGCGACGCTCGCCTGCATCGGCCGCCGCCGCGACTATTTCCGCGAGGAGTTCTTGTCTGCGCTCGAGATTTTGCAGCACGGCGATGTCGCCCCCGAGCGCTTGATCGGCTCTTGGGCCGGCGCCTTCGGTCCGACGCAGTTCATGCCGACCTCTTTCAAGCGCTATGCGGTCGATTTCGACGGCGACGGACGGCGCGACGTCGTCGATTCGGTCGCCGACCTGCTCGCCTCCACCGCCAACAATCTGAAAATGGACGGTTGGGCGCGCGGCCAAAGCTGGGGCTACGAGGTCGTGCTGCCGCAAAAATTCGATTACCTCCTCGCCGACCCCACACGGCAGATGATGGTGCGG
Source organism: Xanthobacteraceae bacterium (assembly GCA_030037105.1). Next base: position 1,697 of record JASHRY010000046.1, on the reverse strand, counting down.
CAATGGCAGGCGCTCGACGTGCGGCGCGCCGGTGACAAGCCGTTCCCGCGGCCTTCAGATCACGCTTATCTCTTCCTGCCCGCGGGCGCGCGCGGCCCCGCCTTCCTGATGCTGCGCAATTTCCGGGTCATCATGAAATACAATCCGGCGGAAGCCTATGCGCTCGCCATCGGCCGCCTCGCCGACCGGCTGCGCGGCGGCGGCCCGCTGGTGCACGGCTGGCCGCGCGAGGAACGCGCGCTCACCGTCGCCGAGCGTTACGAGTTGCAGCGGCTGCTCGCGCGCCGCGGCTACGATGTCGGCGAGCCCGACGGTCTCCTCGGCCCGCGCACCCGCGGCGCCGTCCGCAATTTCCAGGTCGCGACCGGCCAGATTCCCGACGGCTTTGCCTCGATCAGCACGCTCGACCGCCTGCGTCAGCCGTGACGGCGTCGCGCGCAGTTGCTGTACGCCCTTCCCTGGCGCGTCCGTCCGAATTTTGTAAACGCTGCCGCGGTTCCGGGGCGGCCGCCGGCGTTGCGCGCTCGCCTCGCCGAGCTACTCGATCGGATCGCGGACACATGACGCCGCCGGATCGCTTCGCGGCATCGGTGGTCAGTCCGAAATCGCGCCTTACGACTTCGGCGGCTTCTTGATCGCGTCGAGCCAGGGCTTGGCCGCCTTCTCGCCGGCGGCGCGGGTCGCGGCATCGAGCGAGTTCATGTAATCGTCGAGCATGAGATCGGTCTCGCCGCCTGCCCTGGAGATGAGGTGCCATTTGGTGGCCTCGACTGGATTTTTCGGCGCGCCGCGGCCGGTGGCGAGGATGCGCGCCAGCCGATCCTGCGCGATGGCGCTGCCGTGAAGCGCCGCCTTGCGGAACCACGCCGCCGCGGCCTGTTCGTTCTTGGCGACGCCGTTGCCATTGTAGAGCGCGATGCCGTACTCGACCTGCGCGTCGGTGTTGTCGGCGAGCGAGGCCAAGGCCCACAGCCGCACCGCTTCGCGCATATCCTTGGCGACCCCGCGGCCTTCCTTGTAGAGGGTTCCGAGTGCATATTGGGCCTCCGGATTGCCGGCCTGCGCGGCGATGCGCAGAAGCTCGGCGGCGCGGCCGAAATCCTGCGGGAACAATTGGCCCTCCATGTAAAGGAGCGCCAGATCATAGGCGGCCAAGGGGTGGCCGAGCTTGGCCGCTTCGGCGAGCCATTTGGCGCTCGCTTGGCGATCGCGCGGACCGGCGCGGCCTTGCAGGCGGAACATCGCCAGCGCGAACATCGCCGCAGGGTCGCCGCGGGCGGCGGCGAGCTTGTACCATTCGGCCGCCTTGCCGTCGTCCCGCGGAACACCGAGGCCGCTGGCGTAAAGCTCGCCAAGAAGCGTCATGGCCTTGACGTCGCCTTTTTCCTCGACGTTCTTCGTCGCCAGCGCGAAGGCCGTTAGAAAATAACCGCGCTGGAACGCGCCATAGGCGAGGTCGGGTTCGCGTCGCGCGCCGGCCGGCGCCGCTGCACTGCCCTGCGCTGCAATACTCGGTACCGGAGCGCTTGCCGCCGCTGGAGGGCTCGGCGTCGTTGCCGCGTTCTGTGCCATGGTCCGCTTGGCGACCGGCCGCGGGATTTTGCGCGCGGGCGGCCGCTTGGGTTCGGCGGTCGCCTGCGAGCTTTGCGCTACCGCTGCCCGCGGAGCCGCGGCGAGGAGCGTGGCAAGCGCGAGCG
>JASHRY010000347.1 GCA_030037105.1 Xanthobacteraceae bacterium | reverse complement strand
GACGAACGGCACCGTGCGCGAGGCGCGCGGATTGACCTCGAGCACGTAGATGTCGCCGTCCTTTATGGCGTACTGCACGTTCATCAGGCCGCCGACCTTCAGCGCCGCAGCGAGCGCGCGGGTTTGCCGCTCCAGCTTGCCGATGGTTTCCGCCGAAAGAGTGTGCGGCGGCAGCGAGCAGGCGGAATCGCCGGAATGGATGCCGGCCTCCTCGATGTGCTCCATGATGCCGGCGACGTAGCTGTCGTCGCCGTCGGCGAGGCAATCGACATCGACCTCGACGGCGTCGGTGAGATAGCGATCGATGAGCAGCGGCCGCTTGTCGGAGACCGCGAACTCCGACGGCCGATCGAGATCGGCAGCAAGTCGCGCAACGTAACGGTCGAGCTGGTGGGTGTCGTGCACGATCTCCATGGCGCGGCCGCCGAGGACGTAGGAGGGGCGGATCACAATCGGATAGCCGATCGACTCGGCAATCGCGTGCGCCTTTTCCGGGCTGGTGGCGATGCCGCTCTTCGCCTGCCGCAGTTTGAGCCGGTCGAGCAATTGCTTGAAGCGGTCGCGATCCTCGGCGAGGTCGATGGCGTCCGGCGAGGTGCCGAGGATCGGCGCCCGCGCCTTGGCGAGCGGCTCGGCGAGCTTGAGCGGCGTCTGGCCGCCAAACTGTACGATGACGCCGTGCAGCACGCCGTTTTCTCGCTCAGCATCGATGATCTCGATCACGTCCTCGGCGGTGAGCGGCTCGAAATAGAGCCGGTCGGAGGTGTCGTAATCGGTCGACACCGTCTCCGGATTGCAGTTGACCATGATGGTCTCGTAGCCCGCTTCCTTGAGCGCGAAAGCGGCGTGGCAGCAGCAATAATCGAACTCGATGCCCTGGCCGATGCGGTTCGGGCCGCCGCCGAGAATGACGATCTTGTTTTTGTCCGTCGGGGCCGCCTCGTCGACCGCGGGGCCGGCGAAAGGAGCTTCGTAGGTCGAGTACATGTAGGCGGTGGGCGAGGCGAATTCGGCGGCGCAGGTATCGATGCGCTTGAACACCGGCCGCACGCCGAGCCTGCGGCGGCGCTCGGCGATCTCCTCGGCGGCGGCGCCGGTAAGCCGGCCGAGCCGGGCGTCGGAAAAGCCCATCGCTTTCAGCCGGCGCAAGGCTCTCGGCGCGGCGGGCAGGCCCTTGGCGCGGATCTCGCCTTCGACGTCGATAATGCCGCGAATTTGCCCGAGAAACCATGGATCGATCCGGCAGGCGGTGTGAATCTCCGCATCGTCGACGCCGAGCCGCATGGCCTGCGCGACCTTGAGGATGCCGTCGGGCGAGGGCGTGCCGAGCGCGGCGCGAATGGCGTTCTTGTCGTCGCCCTGGCCGAGGCCCGGGATCGCGATCTCGTCGAAGCCGGTGAGCCCGGTCTCCAGCGAGCGCAGCGCCTTCTGCAGGCTTTCCTGAAACGTGCGGCCGATGGCCATCACTTCGCCGACCGACTTCATCGAGGTGGTGAGCACCGGTTCGGCGCCGGGAAATTTCTCGAAGGCGAAGCGCGGCACCTTGGTGACCACGTAGTCGATCGTCGGCTCGAACGAGGCGGGCGTGGCGCCGCCGGTGATGTCGTTCTTGATCTCGTCGAGCGTATAGCCGACCGCAAGCTTGGCGGCGACCTTGGCGATGGGAAATCCGGTCGCCTTCGACGCCAAGGCCGACGAGCGCGAGACGCGCGGGTTCATTTCGATGACGAGGAGGCGGCCGTCCTCCGGATTGACGGCGAACTGCACGTTCGAGCCGCCGGTCTCCACGCCGATCTCGCGCAGCACCGCGATCGCGGCGTCGCGCATGCGCTGGTATTCCTTGTCGGTGAGCGTGAGCGCCGGAGCGACGGTGATCGAATCGCCGGTGTGCACGCCCATGGGATCGACGTTCTCGATCGAGCATACGATGATGCAATTGTCGCGTCGGTCGCGCACCACCTCCATCTCGAACTCTTTCCAGCCCAGCACCGATTCCTCGATCAGCACTTCGCTCGTTGGCGAGGCGTCGATGCCGCGCTCGACGATGTCGATGAACTCCGCCTTGTTGTAGGCGGCGCCGCCGCCGGTGCCGCCGAGCGTGAACGAGGGGCGGATGATGGCGGGAAGCCCGATATCCTCGAGCGCTTCGAGCGCGTGGATCAATGTCTTGACCTGATGCGAGCGCGGCGTGGAGAGCCCGATCTTCTTCATCGCCTCGCGGAACCGCTCGCGGTCCTCGGCCTTGTCGATCGCTTCGGCGGTGGCGCCGATCATGGCGACGCCGAATTTGTCCAAGACGCCCATGCGCCGCAGCGACAGCGCCGTGTTGAGCGCCGTCTGCCCGCCCATCGTCGGCAAGAGCGCGTCCGGCCGCTCCTTCTCGATGATCCTGGCGACGATCTCCGGCGTGACCGGCTCGATGTAGGTCGCGTCCGCCAAGTCCGGGTCGGTCATGATCGTCGCCGGATTGGAGTTGACGAGAACGACCCGATAGCCCTCGGCCTTGAGTGCCTTGCAGGCCTGGGTGCCGGAATAGTCGAACTCGCAGGCCTGGCCGATGACGATCGGCCCCGCGCCGATGATCAGGATCGAGGAGATGTCGGTCCGTCTGGGCATTGCTTTCGCATCTTTATTCGTCATTCCGAGGCGCCGCGTAGCGGCGAGTCCGGAATCCATATTCACCGGCGGTGGTTATGGATTCC
>JASHRY010000346.1 GCA_030037105.1 Xanthobacteraceae bacterium | reverse complement strand
CTGCGGCCGAACGAAGCGATCGATTCCTGGAGCGACGCGTTCGACCCGAAGAAAATCGCCAGATTCGAGGATTGCGGCGTCCACCTTCTCGATTCTTCCGACGATATCATGCCGGCCGCGCTCCATTATCTCCATCTCGATCCGAATTCGAGCGATCCGGGCGATCTGGAACGGGCGACCGAGCTGCTGCTGAAGATCAGGCCGTATGTGCGCAAATTCCATTCGTCGGAATATCTCAATGCGCTTGCATCCGGCGAAATCTGCTTCGTCGTCGGTTTCTCCGGCGACATCAAGCAGGCGCAAAGGCGCGCGGCAGAGGCGAAAAGCGGGATTGCGATCGGCTACGTGATCCCGAGGGAGGGCGCGCAATTGTGGTTCGACAATCTCGCCATCCCGAGCGACGCGCCCGATGTCGCCGAGGCGCACGCGCTCATCAATTATCTGCTCAAGCCCGAAGTGGCCGCGAGGAACACGAATTTCATTTCCTACGCCAACGGCAACCTGGCCAGCCAGCAATTCATCGATAAATCGATCCTCGACGACCGCACCATCTATCCGGATGCCGCCACCATGGCAAACCTCTACACGATCGTCGCGCACGACCAAAAAACGCAGCGGCTCATCAATCGGTTGTGGACGCGAATCAAGACGGGAAGGTGAGGCTGCTCCGTGTCGGATCCCGCCTCCGGCCGGCTGCGCATCCGGATGTGGCGTCCGTGAGCGGAGAGAGGCAAGCCCGCAGGAGGCGACGGGCTTATATTTAGAGCGGGATGACTTATCTTCGAGTCGTCATCCCGCTCTGGCTTTTTGGTGGAGCGATCTTTTCGCAAAGCCGGTTTCCACCCCGGATCAAGTCCGGGGCAGGCTTTTTCCGGATCTGCTCTAGCGCCACCTGCGGTGCAACCAGAGCCATTGCTGGGGATGCTCGCGCACCCAGTCCTCGATCACCGAGGTGATCGCCTGCATGGTGCCCTGAATGTCGATGCGGCCGCCGGCCTCGCGCGGCGGATCGATCGGCTCGGTTATTTCACCCCAGAAACAGTGGCCGTCGGGCAGTCGCACGATCCGCATGCCGATGATCAGGCATTCGACCTGGCGGGCAAGAAACGCGAGCAGCGGATTGGCGAGGCAGCGGCGGCCGAAAAACGCCACCTCGACGCCCTTCGTATAATGCTGATCGGCGAGCATCCCGACGTGGACGCCGGATTGCAAAAGCCGGGCGAGCTTCACCGGCGCATCAAGGCCGGCCTGCACCAACTCGCCCATGAGCGGCGTGCGCATCTGAGTGACTATGTCGCCGATGGCCGCGATGTTCGGCCGCCGGTAAAGCACGGCCGATTTGAAACCGAGCAATTTCACGACCAGGGCGGAGATTTCCCAATTGGCGAGATGCGCCGCGAAAGCGATCACCGGCTTGCCGCTCTCTCTGATGCGTTGGGCGCGCTCTATCGTTTGCGGCGAGAGGCGCACGGTTTGCGGCATGGAGGTTCGGCAGCCCTCGGCGCCCTCGACCTGGAATTCGTCGAGGTGGGCGAACTCGGCCGCCACCCGGCCGAGATTGTCCCAGACGCCGGCTAGGATTTTCTTGATCTCGGCGTCGGATTTTTCCGGAAAGGCGGCGCGGAGGTTGGCGCGGCCGATGCGTTGTTCCTTGAGAAGCGGGCCTACATTGCGCATCACGGCGCCGGCAAAATCCGCCGTCCGTTCGCAATTCATGCGCTTGATCGCCCGCAACAATCCGACCGCGGCGGCGCCGATCGCCGCGTCGGCCGCGGCTTTGCGATGTCGCCGCAACACCCGCCGCCAACGCCGCAGCATCGGATGAGCCCGGTGTTTGCCGGAATCGGCGGGGCCGGTCGCAATTTGAGTTCGCATTGACGCTATCTCATTGCGACTGCGCTAGAACATGACGACAATCTTGCCGAACACCCGCCGGCTTTCAAGCCGCGCCAAAGCGTGCTCGAAATCGGCGAGCGCGACCTCGGTGTCGATCACCGGCAAGAGGCCGGAGGCCATCTTGGCGAGGCTCTCGCGGACGTTGCGCAGCGAGGCGCCGAACGAGCCGAAGATGCGATATTGCCGCAAATAGAGCTGAAACAGGTTGACGGTCGTCGACTGGCCCGATGTCGAACCGCAGGTGACCAGTCGCCCGCCGCGCTTGAGGCACAGCAGCGAGCCGTTGAACGTGTCCGGACCGACATGTTCGAAGGCGACATCGACGCCCTTCTTCGCCGTGAGCTTGCGCACCACGCCTTCGAAGCGCTCGGTGCGATAATTGATCACGTGGTCGGCGCCGAGCGCCTTGGCCTTCGCCGCCTTGTCGTCGTCGCCGACGGTGGTAATGACGGTGCAACCGATCGCCTTCGCCATCCTGATGGCGGCCGTGCCGATGCCGGAACCTCCGGCCTGCACCAGGATTGTTTCGCCCGGCGCCAGCCTGGCATTGTCGAACAGCATGTGCTGCACGGTCGCGAAGGCGACCGGCGCACAGGCGGCGTCGCGCAGGCTCACGCCGTCCGGGATCGGGATCACCAGCCGCGCCGGCATGTTGATGAGATCGCGGGCGAAACCATCGACATGAAAGCCCATGATGCCGCCGACGTTTTCACAAAGGTTGTCGCGGCCATCGCGGCAGGCCGCGCAAGTCCCGCAGGTGAGCGCGCCATAGGCGACGACGCGATCGCCGACGCTGGGTGAATCGACCTGGGAGCCGACCGCGACGACCTCGCCCGCGGCCTCAACGCCGACGACGAGCGGCAGGCTGCGCCTGGCGAACGCCATGCCGCGCCAGCCCCAAACGTCGATGTGGTTGAGGCCGATCGCCTTAATGCCGATCTGCACCTCGTCCGCCGCCGGCGCGGGAGGGATCGCCACATTGCAAAGCTCGATTCTGCGGTCGGCGACGAGCGTGAGCGCGCGCATCGAACTCGCGCGCTTTTCGTCTCCGCTTGCGGGGGAACGGAGCGAGGGCGCCGTCTGGCGTCTTCCGCCTTGCTTGGTTTCGACGCCGCCGCTCACGCCGGCTCCCGCGCTATGACCAGACAGACATTCTGGCCGCCGAAGCCGAACGAATTGGAAATGGCGCGATTGACGCGCGCGTCGCGCGCCGCGTTCGGCACGACGTCCAGCGGGATCGCCGGATCCGGAACGTTGTAATTGATGGTCGGCGGAATGCGCTGATGCGCGAGCGTCAGCAGGGTGAACACCGCCTCGATCGCGCCGGCCGCGGTCAAGGCATGTCCGATCATGGACTTGTTGGACGAAATCGGAATGTCGCGAATGCGCTCGCCGAACACCGTGGAGACGCCGAGGTACTCCATCCTGTCGTTTTCGGGCGTGCTGGTGCCGTGGGCGTTGATGTAGTCGACGTCCTCGGGCCCGATGCCGGCATCGGCGAGCGCGTTGCGCATGCAGGCGATGATCGGCTTGCCGTCGGGACTCGATCGGGTGCGGTGGAAGGAGTCGGATTTTTCGCCGTGGCCTTCGATGATGCCGAGCACGCGCGCGCCGCGCGCGCGGGCGTGGTTCAGCTCTTCGAGCACGAGGGCGGCCGCGCCTTCGCCGAGCACGAAGCCGTCGCGGTTCTTGGAGAAGGGCTTGGAGGCTTGTTGCGGCGGATCATTTTGGGTGGAGAGCGCGGACAGCAGCGAGAAGCGAACAAGCGATTCGGCGGTCAGCGAGCCGTCGGCGCCGATCGCCAATGCGGCTTCGCACTCGCCGCGTCGTATGGCCTCCATGCCCAGTTGTATGGCGCTGGCGCCGGACGCGCAGGCGGTGTTGAGCGAAATCGGAGATCCGACGGTGCCGAAGTGATCCGCGAGATGCTCGCCGATAATGTCGTTTCTGAAGGCGCCGTATGCTTTCCCATATTCCGGGGCCGCGCGCAGCAGATCGGGATAGCCGGTGTCGTTGGCGGTCGTGCACATTTCCGCCATCTTGAGCCGTTCGGGCCATTCGATTTCGAGCGGCGGCGGCGCCAGGAATAAAGGGCCCGGGAAATGTCCCTTGGCGCCGAGTTCGGATTGTGCGACCGCCTCTTCACCGGCAAGCCGCGCGATGCGTTCGGTCAGCTCCGCCGGCGGCATGTAGCGGTCGCGCAATTGGTCGACGGCGCCCGCGATCGTGGTCCGCAAACCTTCGACCGAAAAGCGCGAAATACGACGAATCCCGGAGACGCCGGCCGTCAATTTCGCCCAATTGTCGGCCTTGCCGATCCCAAGCGAGGTGACCACCCCCATGCCGGTGACAGCGACGACAGGCCGACGCGCCTGTTTCCGCCTGGCCGTTGCCGTTGTATTTGCCATCACCGTCCTCGATCGACCCGTTCGATCAGGGCCATTCCTTCACCCCGCCAGGACCCTATGCCGGTGACCACGACCTGGGAAAGATCGTCGGGACTTCCGTCCGCATCCCCCGTCCCAGTCGGCAAGAACAACTTGCCGTGTTCGAGCACCATGCAGGCGACGGCGAGATTGGCCGTGAACTGCGCATCAACTCCATGACCGATATACGTGCCGGTATTGCGCACGGGAAGACCGATTGCTCTGAGCACGTTGAGCTCCGCCGACGTCGCCGGCTCGAGCCCGGTGGCGCCGGAAATGACGGCGGCGCGCGCGCGATCGATCCGGGCCGCGATTGTATCCCATTGGCGGCGCAGCGTTTCTTCGATCTCTCCCGACCGACGTTGATTGCGATCCGAACGGATTGCGCAAATTCGCGCCCACGCACGCGCCCCTCGTGCTCGCGCGTGCTCACGGCTTTCGAGAACGAGGAATGCACCGAGCGTCGCATACGCGACGCCGCCCTGCAGGCCGCGATCCCACACCGGGGCGAACTTCCCTTTTAATGCATTGCCGCTGAGTTCGAACATAAGCAGCAAATCCCACCGGGCACCGTGGCAAGCGCCGCCGACCAATGTCGCCTCGCTCTGTCCCGCTTCAATCCGCGCCGAGGCGAGGCGTACGGCGTCGATCCCCGCCGACTCTTCTCCCATGAAGGTGCGCGAGGAGCCGACGACGCCGTGAACGAGCGAGATGTTGCCGGCCAGCAGATTGGGGAGTTGCGCCAAGAACAAAGTCGGGCGTAGATCGTTCATCAGGCGCTCGTTGAGGAAGGCGCCACGATCGTTGGCCTTGCGCATTCCGGCCATGATCGCAACGTCGACCGCAATATCGCGCTCGCCGCCGCCGGCGGAAACGATCATGTCGGTGCGGTCCAGCAGTTCGGAATTGCCAGCAATGCCGGCATCGGCGAGCGCGAGGCCCGCCGCATAGACTCCAACCCGCTGCCACGTCTCCATCTGCCGCTGATCGCTCTTCTTCGGAATCTGCCTGTCGTAATTGACCGGTGCAAGCGGATGCACGATGTAAGGCGCGTAGCTTCTGTCGTCGTAGGGAGGCGGATCGCCGCGATTGAGGCGGTCCCAGGTCGCCTCGAGTCCCTCGCCGAGGCACGTGAGCAGACCGACGCCGGTGATCCACACCTCGCGGCGTTCACTCACTTAATGAACTCCTTGACGGGCAACTCGATCCGTTCCGCCAATTCCAACAAGGCGCGGCGGAATTGCGGATTCGGATAGGGCATGATGCGAAAAGTGAGCCGGCTGTCGCAGACCGCCTTCTTCTCGCGCCATCCCTTGCATTCGCCGACGGCGTAGCCGGAGCCTTCGTGCATCACCTCGCCGACGAATTCGAGCACGTCGCCGGGAAAGACGGCGGTGCGGAATTTGCCGGCGTTGACGGCGGCCAATATCGGCATGGCGGTGAAGCCGCCGAGCGCGCTCACCAGCCATCCGGTCGTCTGCGCCATGCATTCGATCAGCAGCACGCCCGGCATCAAGGGGAATGTCGGAAAGTGGCCCTCGAACACCGTGCTCTCCTTGGGCACGACGCAGGTCGACCGAATCAGGCGCTCGCCGAGATTGACCTCAACGATGCGGTCGATCATCTGAAAATATTCGAGACGCATGTGCGGCGCCTCAGGCGCCTTTGGCTGCGATCAACTCGTCGATCCGCTCGCTCAGATTCTTGAGCACGAAGTATTGCTCCGTCGTTGCCTTGCCGTCATTGACTTCCTGCGTCCATTGCTCAAGCGGGAGCTTGATGCCGAAAGCCTTGTCGATCGCGAAGGCAATGTCGAGGAAGTCGAGACTGTCGATCTCGAGGTCGTTGATGGCGTGATTTTCCGGCTTGATGTTCTCACGCGGGATATCACAGGTTTCAGCAATGATATCAGCGACTTTGTCGAAAGTATCGGACATCGGGCACGCTCATTCGGTGACGGCATGAATACGGCCGGTCGCAAACAACGGCGCCAAGCCCGACCGCCGCGGGTCGCTCGGGCCGTGCACGCCCTATAGCGAAGGACGTCGCCAAGTTCAACGGCGCAGCCATCGCGCTAACCTCCGATGAATGCGGGATTAAGGCCGATCCGGTCGGGCGCCAAACATCCGATCCGGAACTGTTTTCGCCATCGATCGTTTGCCGTTCTGCCTTGATTGCTCGCGCCAGGCTCCCTGATGAACGACAGTCACGACATCCATGCAGCGGTTCGGGCGCATTGCGTCCGGGCGCGCCATGGCCTCGCGACCGCGACAGTATCGTGCTTGACTATGATCCGATTCAGTTGAATCGCATCGGTGTTCGGAATTATGCTTGGGTATGATCTTTCCGAAATCCGATCTCATCTTTCGGATTCATGCTCTGCACATCGTCGTCATGAGCATTCCGCCCGTGCGCCATCCGGAGGAACAATTTCCATGATGAACATCGCCGGCAAATTCATCCATCGCGGGTTCCTCGCCGCCCTCACGCTCGCGGTAGCGCAGCTTGCGGCGCTTTCCGTTCAGGCTAAGGACTTTGATGTCGGCGCGATCCATATCGCGCAGCCCTGGGCGCGGGCGACGCCGAAGGGTGCAAGCGCGGGCGCCGGCTACATGACGGTCACCAACAACGGCAAGACGCCGGATAGGCTCACTTGCGTCGCCAGCGACGCAAGCGCGCAATGCCAAATTCATTCCATGACCATGGAAGGCGGCGTGATGAGAATGCGGCCAGTGAAGGGCGGACTGGAAATCAAGCCGGGCAAGACCGTGACGCTCAAGCCGTCGGGCCTGCACCTCATGTTCATCGACCTCAAGCATCCCCTGGAGCAGGGCAAAGCGGTCAAGGCGACGCTCAAATTCGACAACGCCGGCACGGTCGACGTTGAATATCCGATTGTGGCCATAGGGGCTGCCGCTCCCGGCGCTGCCGCCGGCGGCGGCACCATGATGGAGGGCCACGGCAACATGATGCAAATGGGCCACCACTGACGTGGCGCCGCGGACCAACGGCGGCCGGACCTTCGCCCGCCGAACGTCGTTGCCTTATACCGCGGCATCAAGCGCTGACTCGTGTTGGCGTCATCATCCGCGCAGGCGGATGATCCAGACACATCGGTGTTGACTGGATCGCCCGCCTTCGCCCTGCGCGCACGATGACAGGCATGGATGACTGTTCAATGCCATTGGTATTATCTTCGCATCGTCATTCCGCTCTAAGTTTTTATCTTGGCGCGTCCGGACGGAAAACCGGTTCCCACTTTTCCCGGATGCGCTCTATCGTCTCGTCGGCTCGCGGAACGGCGGCGGCGTGCCCGCGGGCGCCGGCATGCGGAAGACGTTGAGCGTCATCGACACCAGGGCATAGTAGCCGAGAACGCCGACAAGCTCGACCATGCCGGCGTCGCCGATAAGCTTGTGCACGCGGGCGTAAACGGCGTCGCTCACGCGCTGCCGCGCGTAAAGCTCGTTGACGAAGGCGTAGATCGCCATCTCATCCGCCGGCGCCGATCGCGGGGTCCGGCCGGCCCCGATATCGCGGATCGTTGCCGGCTTGACGCCTTGCCGTTCCGCGCTCGCGGCGTGCGCCGCCCATTCGTACTGCGCTTTCCAGTACTGCGCCGTGAACAGGATCGCGATCTCCGACAGCCGCGGCGGCAGGCCGACGCCGAAGCGCAGATGCGCGCCGAGCTGCTGCGCCAACTGGCCGAAGGCGGGCGCATGCAGATAGACCGCGAACGGCCCGTCCATGGTGAAGCGCCCGCGCGGGCCCGACTTTATCGCCGCGACGAGCGCTTGCTGTTCGCGGGTAAGGCTTTCGAAGGTGAGCGCGGGCAAGCGAGGCGAGGACGATCGAGACGATCGCGAGCGCGGCGATGACGATGTGGACATGAATTTCCTCTCGGGTACGGGCCGGCGGATCGAGCCTTATCGAGCCGCGCTATTTTCTGGCGACGAGGTCGATGAGAGCGGACATGCCGACATGCGCCGTGCCTTCGTTGAGGACGCTGTCATGCTCGCGGATCTCGATCTCCTTGAGGTCGCCGAACGCCGCTTCGAGCAGGGCGCGCGTGTACATGTGCTCGGCGTCCGGCGGCCCGCCGGTGCGATAGGCGAGCTGCTCGGGCCGATAGGCCTGCATGAGCAGGAGGCCGCCGGGCTTGAGCGCGGATTTGAGGTTGGCGAACAACGCGGCGCGTTCGGCGCCGGCGAAGTGGATGAAGATCGCCGCGATCACGTCGAAGGCGTCCTTCGGCCAGCGCCAGGCGGTGACGTCGGCGACTTCCGTGCGCAGCCGCACGCCGCGTTCCCGCGCCAGCGCCCGCGCTTTGGCGAGCGCGGTCGGCGAAAAATCGACGGCGAGCACGTCGAGGCCTTGTTCGGCGAGCCATACGCCGTTGCGGCCTTCCCCGTCGGCCACCGACAGCGCCGTCTTCAGTCCGCGCAGCCGATGGGCCTGCGCCTTGAGGAACGCATTCGGTTCGGTGCCGAACAGATAGCCGGG
>JASHRY010000345.1 GCA_030037105.1 Xanthobacteraceae bacterium | reverse complement strand
GCTGGCCGTCGGCATTCTCGTCGACGAGGCCACGGTGACGATCGAGAACATCAATTGGCATCTGGAACAGGGCAAGGAAGTCGAGACCGCCATCCTCGACGGCGCCGAACAGATCGTCACGCCGGCATTCGTCTCGATGCTGTGCATCTGCATCGTGTTCGTGCCGATGTTCTTCCTCACCGGCGTGCCGCACTTCCTGTTCGTGCCGATGGCGGAAGCGGTCATGTCGGCGATGGTCTGGTCGTTCATCCTGTCGCGAACGCTGGTGCCGACGATGGCGAAATACATGCTGCGGCGGCACGCCGTGCCGGCGGCGGATGGCGCCGCCGGCGCTCCACCGCGCTCCCGCAATCCCTTGCAGCGCCTGCAGCGCGGTTTCGCGGCGCGTTTCGAGCGTGCGCGTCTGGTTTACCGCGAGCTGTTGACGATGGCGATGCGCCACCGCGCGGCGTTCGTCGTCTGCTTCCTCGCTTTCGTGATCGGCACGTTCGCGCTGGCGCCGTATCTCGGCCGCGACTTTTTCCCGGACGTCGACGCCGGTCAGATCTTGCTGCACGTGCGCTCGCATGTCGGCACGCGGGTCGAGGATAACGCGCGGCTATTTGGCGAAATCGAGAAAGTCATCCGCCAAGTCGTTCCGCCGCTTGAAATCTCGGAGCTGGTTGACAACATCGGCTTTCCTATCAGCAGCATCAACAAGACCTACAACAACACCGGGACCATCGGCTCGCAGGACGGCGAAATCCAGATCAAGCTCGCCGAGGATCACCGGCCGACGAGGGAATACATTCGCGCGTTGCGCGAGGAGTTGCCGGCCCGATTCCCGGGCACTACGTTCTCGTTCCTGCCTGCCGATATCATCAGCCAGATTCTGAATTTCGGCGCGCCGGCGCCGATCGAGGTGCAGATTCGCGGACCCCAGCTCGATCGGAATTTCGCCTATGCGCAAGAATTGCTGCGCCGGCTGCGTCACATTCCCGGCCTGGTCGACGCCCGCATCCAACAATCGCTCAACCTTCCCAGCTTCGATGTCGACGTCGATCGGACGCGGGCGCAATATGTCGGCATCACCGAGCGCGACGTAACCGACAGCCTGGTGGTCAACCTCGCCGGTTCGAGTCAGGTGCAGCCCACGTTCTGGCTCAACCCCGACAACGGCGTTAACTACTCGGTGGTGCTGCAGACGCCGCAATATCAGGTCGATTCGCTCAACACGCTGCGCAATCTTCCGATCACGGCGCCGGGAGCGCCGCCGCAGACGCTTGGCGCCATTGCCGACATCAAGCGGGTGGCGACGCCGGCGGTCTATTCGCAATACGACATCCAGCCCATGATTCAGGTCTACGCCACAACCCAGGGCCGCGATCTCGGCGCGGTCGCTGCCGCCGTGCAGAAGGTCATCGACGAAACCGCGAAAGACGCGCCGAAAACCGCGCAGGTGGTCATGCTCGGACAGGTCAAGACCATGAACGATTCGTTCTCCGGATTGCTGTTCGGCCTTCTTGGCGCCGTCGTCCTCATTTATCTACTGATCGTGGTCAATTTCCAGTCCTGGACCGATCCGTTCGTGATCATCACCGCGCTGCCGGCGGCGCTCGCCGGCATCGTGTGGATACTGTTCACCACGTATACGACGCTCTCCGTCCCGGCGCTCACCGGCGCCATCATGTGCATGGGAGTGGCGACCGCGAACAGCGTGCTCGTCGTCAGCTTCGCCAAGGAACGGCTGCAGCAGCACGGCGATGCGGCCGCCGCCGCGATCGAAGCCGGCTTCGTGCGCTTGCGGCCCGTGGTGATGACGGCCCTCGCCATGATCATCGGCATGACGCCGATGGCGCTCGGCTTGGGCGAGGGCGGCGAACAGAACGCGCCGCTCGGCCGCGCCGTAGTCGGCGGCCTTTGTTTCGCGACCGTTGCCACGCTGATGTTCGTGCCAGTGGTGTTCAGCATCATCCACCAGCGTCGCGGCCCAGTGGGCGACCGCGCGATCGGAGATCCGCATGCCTGATTCCGCTCCGCCCGCGCTGTCGCGTCGCAGCCTGTACATTGCCGCCGTTTCGGCGCTGAGCATCGTCATCGTCATCGTCGTCGCGGGCATCACGACGCGCAAGATGGCCGATGCAAGGCTACGGCGATGGACCGAGAACGAGGCGGTGCCCGTCGTCGCCGTCGCGCCGCCGGATACGCACAGCAAAAAGACGATATTCTCGCTGCCGGGGCGGCTGGAAGCTTACACCCAGGCGCAAATCTACGCGCGCGTCAGCGGTTACGTGAAGGATTGGAAGGCCGATATCGGCACACCGGTCAAGGCCGGCGAGCTTCTCGCCGAAATCGACGCCCCGGATCTCGATCAGCAGATCATGCAGGCCGAGGCCAATCTGGCCAGCGCCAAGGCCAATTCGGTGCTGGCGGACATGACGCTCAAGCGCGGCCAATCGCTGATCAAATCCTACGCCATATCGCAGCAGGACCTCGACCAGAGGGCGGCCGATGCGTCGAGCAAGCAGGGACTGGTGCGGGCGGCGCAGGCCAATCTCGACCGCCTGCGCGTGCTCGAGCAATATAAGCGCATCGTCGCGCCGTTCGACGGGTTGGTCACCGCGCGCACGACCGACATCGGCGCGCTGATCAACGCCGGAGCCGCCGGCCCGCCGCTGTTCGTCGTCTCGGAAACGCGCAGATTGCGCGTCTACGTCAATGTTCCGCAAAGCTACGTGCCTGAGATTCCGATCGGCACCAAGGCGCGGATCTCGGTGCCGGAATATCCGGGACGGACGTTCCCGGCGACGGTCGAGGCTTCCGCGCAGGCCGTCGACGTCGCCTCCGGCACGACGCGGATGCAGCTCGTCGTCGACAATTCCAACGGCGAGCTGATGACCGGCGACTTCGCCTATGTAAATTTCGAACTCCCCCACCCCGAAATCACGATCAATGTGCCGGCGAGCGCGCTCATTTTCGATCAGCGCGGGTTGCGGGTCGCGACCGTGGACAGCGACAACCGCGTCGTTCTCAAACAAGTCACGATTTCGCGCGATCTCGGCAAGGAGGTCGAAATCGCCTCCGGAATCACGGCGGACGATCGCGTCATCCAAAATCCGCCGGATGACATTGCCACGGGCGACAAGGTACGGATCGCCGGCGCCACCGAAGCCCCCGGCGAACCCGAGACCGCCGCGGCGAAGTAATACCGAATCCGGTTGATCAGTTCGCCGTCATTCCGGATCGCCACTGATCTCGGGTTTACCCGAGATCGGCACTTGCAGGGCCAAGTCGGCGCCAGCCGACTTGGATGGCGGCGAGTCCGGAATCCATACTCCCTGTGCTGGGGCATGGATTCCGGGCTCCTCGCTTCGCTCGGTCCCGGAATGACGGACCGGAATCAATCAAGCGAATTCCGTATGACAAGCCGGACGGCGGACGGCATGACGGACGACGGAGGCCGCCGCCCGGGTCTGCCGCCGATCCGCGGATTTGTCAGACGCCGAGCAGCGCTTGCAGCGCCATCACCACGACCGTTCCGGACATCAGGCTCCATAATCCGGCGATCACGGTCGCCACCATAACGAATTCGGCGCGGCGGCGCTCGATCCGGCGCCCGCGCAACGTATTGCGCATGATGATGAACGGGGCGGAGAACATCAGCAGGGGAATGGCGGCAAAACGCGCTGCCATCGGGCCCACTTCGAGCAGCCGGAAGCTCGGAAAATGTTCGCCGAACAGCCGATAGCCGCTCGCGCACGAGCCGGCGACGGCAAAGCCGATGGCAAGAGCAAAGAAAGACTCGATCGATTCCGGCGAGATCACCGGCAGTCCGGCCTCGAACATGCGGACGCCTCCGATGTCATGCAAGCCATTGCAGAGCAGGGAGCGCGCCGCCAGGACTTGATTAAGAAAAGGTTAACGGCATTCGCGTGCATTGCACATGTGATATTGGCGGCTGATTCGCCTCAAGAACGAGGACAATGATGACGGCACACGCAGTCTCCCAGCGGCAACCCGGCCACAAAGCCCGCGGCTTCTTCATGCCGCCGATCATGCTTCTCGCAGCGCTCGTCGTTGCCGCGGGAGGGTTCGTCTCCTATGTGCTGTGGCCGCGCTGGCAGGCCGCAGCGATCGCGCTCGATGCACCTTCCATCCCGGTCACGGTCGCCGGTGTCCTCTTCAACGTGCCGCCGGCGGCGATACGTGCCGCGGTGCAGCGTCACGCCGGGGCGCACGAGCGGATCGATCTCGCTTTTCTGTGGCCCTCGCTTGCGCCGCCGCCGGACATCGCGGCGACCGACGAGCCGGTCGCAAAACTGGAGCACGACGTCACCTCGGCATCGGGACCGGCCGCCGCGAACAATCGGCTGTTTGTCACCATCATCGGCCTCGACGGCGAACTGCCGCCCGCCGAGCAACTGCGCGCCGTCTATCCGCGCTATGTCGAGGCGCAGGCGACGGCCGGCACGGACGGCCTCGCCATCCTCCCGTTTCGCGCCGGCACGCCCTACGAGGGCGAGGACCTCATCTACCTCGCCGCCAATCCCGAGCAGTTCTTCGCCCGCTGCACGCGGCAAATCCGCGCCCTGCCCGGCATCTGCATCCATAAGCGCGCGCTCGATCGCGCCGAAATGACGCTGCGCTTTCCGCGTCAATGGCTGCAAGATTGGCGCACCGTTGCCGCCGGCTTCGATCGGCTGGTGATGCAATTGCGCGGCGGATGAACGAAGGACGGAGAACGGAGGGCTCAGGACGGATAATGAAGAGCGAATATCGTCGTCCGTCCTCTGTCGTCCATCGTCCTGGTCCGTTATTCCAGATCCGTCCCCAGGATGGCCATCTGGAAATTGTAGGAACGCTCGTCGTCCTCGTCATCGACGAACAGCACGCCGATGAATTCTTCACCAACATAGACCTCGGCCGAATCATCTTTCTTCGGCCGCGGCACCACGCGGATGCGCGCGTTGCCGAACAGCTTCTTGAGGTATGCGTCGAGCTTCTTGACTTCCTGCACGTCCACCGCGCGTCTCCTGCCCAAACCGCATAGCACGCGTCGGCGGCGGCAACAATGCGCCGCCCGATCAGGTCTCGTCGTGAAACATCTGATCCATGGTGCGCGCCGGCTCGGGACAACCGGCGCGGCCGATCACTTTGGCCGGCACGCCGGCAACGGTAACGTTGTTCGGCACCGGCTTGATCACCACGGAGCCGGCGGCGATGCGCGCGCAATGCCCGATCTCGATATTGCCGAGAATCTTGGCGCCGGCGCCGATCATCACGCCATAGCGAATCTTCGGATGACGATCGCCGGCGTCCTTGCCGGTGCCGCCCAACGTCACGTCGTGCAGCATGGAAACGTCGTCCTCGATTAGCGCGGTTTCGCCGACGACCAAGCTGGTGGCGTGATCGAGAAAGATGCCGCGCCCGATCCGCGCGGCCGGATGGATGTCGCACTGGAACGCCGCCGACGCGCGGCTTTGCAGGTAAAGGGCGAAGTCGCGGCGGCCTTTATCCCACAGCCAATGGGCGAGCCGGTGCGTTTCGATGGCATGGAAGCCCTTGTAGTAGAGAACGGGCTCGATCAACCGATGAGTTGCCGGGTCGCGGTCGACCGTCGCCATGATGTCGGCACGGAAAGCGTCGCCGATCGCGGGCTTATCCTTGAGCGCATCCGCATAGGCCTGCCGGATCAGCTCGCCCGACAGGACCGGATGATCGAGCCGCTCCGCCAGCCGGTAGACGATCGCCGTTTCCAGCGTCTCGTGGTGGAGAATAGTCGAATAGATGAAGGTGGCGAGCTCCGGCTCGCGCCGCACAATCTCCTCCGCCTCGCGGCGGATGCGCAGCCATACCGGGTCTACGGTATCGAGTGCCGGCTGCGGTTGATATTGCGCCATCGGCGGGCCTCCGGGAGAATATTCTATCATAAATTGGTGCGGCGGGAGGCGGAAACCAGGGGCTCGCTTGCCACCGCCAGTGACCCCTCAAGTAAGTCTCTGGCCGTTTAAAGGCCATTGGCCTAGGCCTTTGGCCTTCTTCAAGGCCGCCGCGCCAGGAATTCCAGAACTGCGGCCTTGAAGACGCGGTCGCCGACCGCGAGCATGTGGTCTCGGCGAGGAATGACGAGGGCCTGCGCCCCGGGAATGAGCGCAGCGAGCTGTTCCCCCGAACCGGCGATCTTGTCCTCGCTGCCAACCGCGATCAGGAAGGGCACCATGATGGCGCCGACCTCGGCGCGGCTCAGCGTCTGGCGTGAGCCGCGGATGCAGGCAGCGAGCGCCTTGAGGTCCGCGTGCGTCTGCTCGGCGAAGGCGCGGAACATGTGGCCGGTGGGGTCCGAGACATCGGCGAGCGTCGGCGCTTCCAGCGCCTGCGCGATCGTTTCCGGCAGGCCGCGGCCTTCGACCAGGCGGATGCCGAGCCCGCCGAGCACGGCCGCACGCACCCGTTCGGGATGCGCCAGCGCCAAGAACACGGTGATGCGCGCACCCATCGAGTAGCCCATGACGTCGGCGCGGTCGAGTTTGAGATGATCGATCAGCGCGCGCACATCCGCGGCCATGATGGCGGTGTGATAGGCGGTCGGCTCATAAAGCTTGGCCGATTGGCCATGACCTCGATTGTCGAGGGCGACGACACGGCGCCCCGCGCGGATCAGCGTCGTCACCCAACCGGGCGCAACCCAATTCACCTCCTTGTTGGAGGCAAAACCGTGGACGAGCACAATCGGCTCGCCCTCGCCCTCATCAAGAAAAGCGATCTCGACGCCCCGGTGGGTGAAACGCGGCATGCCATGACCATAATCGATCCAGTCGGCCATTCACGAAAGAGGGTGATGCCGGCGGCGGAGCGGGCTAGGTTGACGAAGGCGTCATTGTCGGAACGAGCGAAGAAATTCGGACCGGCGCCCGCGACCCGGCGTGCGGAGTCTGTCATTGAGCCGGCCGCTTCCGGCCGGTCCGTCGGCCTGCAACGAAGCTCAAAATCGCATTGACAGGGGGATCGCGAATGCACCGCTTATGGCTCGTCTGCCTCGCCGCGCTGCTGGTCAGTTGGAGCGGGCTTGCCGCGGCGCAGATTTCCGACGGCGTGGTGAAGATCGGCGTCCTCACCGACCTGTCCGGCCCGGCCTCGACGCCGACCGGCAGGGGTTCGGTGACGGCGGCGCGGATGGCGGTCGAGGATTTCGGCGGCAAGGTTCTGGGCAAGCCGATCACGGTGATTTCCGCGGATCATCAGATGAAACCCGATGTCGCCGCCGGCATCGCCAGGCAATGGTACGACCGCGATCAAGTGGACTTGATCGTCGACGTGCCGGTGTCATCCGTGGGCTTGGCCGTGCAAAACGTCGCCAATGAAAAGAAAAAACTCTTCATCGCCCATTCGACGACCACAGCCGATTTCCACGGCAAGTTCTGCTCGCCCTACTCCATGCAATGGGTCGTCGACACCCACGCGCTCGCCGTCGGCACCGCGCGAGAAGTCACAAAGCGCGGCGGCAAAACCTGGTTCTTCCTCACTGCCGATTATGCATTCGGCCATGCGCTTGAGCGCGACGCCACGCAGGTGATTATTCAAAACGGCGGCAGGGTGCTCGGCTCGGTCCGCCATCCTTTGGCAACGCCCGATCTCTCCTCGTTCATCCTCCAAGCGCAGGCCTCGAAGGCAAAGATCATCGGGCTTGCCAGCGGCCCGCCCGACAACGTCAACGCCATCAAGCTTGGCAGCGAATTCGGCGTTTTCAAACGCGGCCAGCAGATGGCCGGCTTATTGATGCTGATTACCGACGTGAATGCGCTCGGCCTGCAAGCGGCGCAGGGACTTGTGCTCACCACCCCGTTCTATTGGGACATGGACGACAAGACTCGCGAATGGTCGAAGCGCTTCTTTGCCAAAATGAACCGGATGCCGACCATGTTTCAGGCCGGAGTCTATTCCTCGGTCATGAACTATCTCAACGCCGTCAAGGCGACCGGCACCGACGAGCCGCTTGCGGTCGCGGCCAAGATGCGCCAGACGCCGGTCGAGGATTTCTTCTCCCGCAACGGCAAACTGCGCGCAGACGGACTGCTGGTGCACGACCTCATCCTGGTGCAGGTGAAGAAGCCGGAAGATTCGAAATATCCCTGGGACTACTATCAAGTCCTTGCGCACATTCCGGGGGCGCAGGCATTCGGGCCGCCCAATCCTGCCTGCACCTTGGTCAAGCCCTGAGCGTCGGGGCAGTATCCCTGGGCAGCCCCGGCGGCGCGCTTGCAGAACCGTGATCGCCGCGTATGGCGTCGCATCGGTCCGGCAATGTTGCGGCTTTTTGACGACGGATCGCGCCGGACAACGGAATTCTGGTAGGAAACAACGGAATCCTGGTAGGAAACGGAGACGTCGGCGGCTATGGTGCCCGGCGTTCAGCAATGCGCTCGGCACAAGTGCAGACCATGGCAGAGACAATCGTTCCCCATTTCCACAACGACCTCGGCGTCGCCGTCATCGACATCGGTGCCAAGGAATTCATGTGCGTGGGCGCCAACCCGCCTTTCGATCATCCGCACGTGTTCTGCGACATGGGCGAAGACTCCGAATACATCTGCCCGTATTGCTCGACGCTTTACCGTTATGATCCGACGCTCGCGCCGCGTGCGGCGCGGCCGGCGGAATGCGCCTTGCGCGACATCGGCGTCTGAGCCGTCGCCGGGAGCGCGTGCCCTGTCGTCCTCGCGCATCGTCATCGTCGCCGGCGCCGGCATCGGCGGGTTGACCGCCGCGCTGGCGCTCGCACGCGCCGGCTTCCGCGTCGTCGTTCTGGAACAGGCCGAGCGGCTCGAGGAGACCGGCGCCGGCATTCAGCTCTCGCCCAATGCCGCGCGCGTGCTCATCGAACTCG